>JALYUS010000737.1 GCA_030853625.1 Chloroflexota bacterium | reverse complement strand
GCGGATCGCCCGGTCGGTGTATGGCGCAATCAAAGGGGAGATGGATTGGACACGGGGAAGCGATTTGACCCGACAAAGTACCTGCGGACGATCAAAGTGCGCGGCGGTACGCAGCAAACCTATCTGCCGGTGACGGCGCGGCTGCTCTGGCTGCGTGCCGATCACCCGGACGCGCAACTCGTCACCGAGGCGCTCCGGCTCGATGAGAAGAGCGCGGTCTTTAAGGCGACGGTCACGCTGCCGGGTGGCGCGGTCGCCGTCGGGCACGGAAGTGAGACGGCGAGCGACTTTGGCGACTTCATCGAGAAGGCGGAGACGAAGGCGATTGGCCGCGCCCTCACCGCGCTCGGCTACGGGACGGAGTTCGCCGAGGGGCAGGATGATCCGACGCTCGCCGCCGCGACCGAAGTCAGCCCCGCCGCACCGCCGCGCTCGACGGAGCCGATCGCGCTCCCCGCGACCACAACGCCGCAACCGCCCGCCCCACCGACCAATCTCCGCCCGGAGCGACTTTCCCGGCAGCAGGAACCGGCGCCGCGCCCCGAACGCCCGCTCCCACAGCCGGAAGCGACGCAGCGCAGCGAGCGCCCCACGCGGCAATCGGAAACGATTGAGCAGCGGCCCGAACGACTGGCCCGCCAACCGGAACCGGCGGAACGAATGGAGCGCGCGGAACGGCCCGAGCGGCTGGCGCGGCAGGAAGAACCGGCGGAGCGACCGACACGGCCTGAACGCTTCGCGCCGACGCCGCGCGACCTGACCGCCGAACGCCCGTTGCGGCCCGAACGCATCCAGGCGACCGAGCGAACGGAGCCTGCGGAAGCGCCGTCGCGTCCCGCGCCGATCGAGCGGACGCTCCGCCCCGAACGGTTGAGCCGCTTGCAGGATGTTACGCCGACCGAGCCGGAACCGGAACCGATAGCGGCGGAGCCTGCACCGACGCCGATCCGCCGCAGCGGGCGGACGCTGGCGGCCGGTCGCACCTTCACGAACGCTGCGCCAACTGCGGCCCCGACGGTTCCCGCCCCCATCCCGGCATCATCGCCCCGCCCCACGGCCCGTGCGGAGGAACCGGCGGCGGACGACGACGCGGATGATATGGAAATGGCGATGATCTCCACGACCGCCTTCTGGCGCTGGGCGCGCGAAAAGGGATACGCGGACCGGCGCGCGGTCGAGGCGGCGACGGGCAAGAGTATGGATGCGATGACGCCGCGCGAGGCGTATTACCGCCTGAAGGAAGTGCTGGCGCGCGAAAGCAATCCGTGAGATGACGAGCGCGCGGGGCGCCGCCATCGCATCGCCGGAGACGGATGACCGCCTCTGGAGCGGGGCATACATGCTTGCGCTCCTCAGCGCTCTGCTCTTCTTCTCCGCCTTTTACCTGCCCCTCGCGGCGCTACCGAAGTATCTCAAGGATCAACGTGGCAGCAGTACCGGGGAAATCGGATTAGTCCTCGGCCTCTTTGCCGTGACGGCGATCACGCCGCGCCCGTTCATTGGGCGGTTGGTCAATGGCGGCGTCACCCGCGCGCCAATGGTGATCTGCGCGGCGATTTTCATGCTTGCTAACCTCTTCTATGCCGGGGCAACGACGATTCCCCTCTTGATCGCCGTGCGGCTTTTCCACGGGGGCGGCATGGCGGGATACACGACCGCCGCACCCTCACTCGTCGCCGCGATCACGCCCGCGTCGCGCCGGGGCGAGGCGATGGCGTACTGGGGCGTCGCCAATACGCTGGCGCTCGCCATCTGCCCCGCACTCGGTCTCGCGCTCGCCGGGCGCTGGGGCTATCCCGCCTGCTTCGGGGTCGCGGCGGCGGTCGGTGCGACGGCAGTGCTCGTCACCGCGCTGCTCCGACCGCAGCATCGCTCCACGGCGCGGCCTGCTCCGCCACCGCCGGGACCGCTCCTGGAAGCGCGCGTTCTCCTGCCCGCCCTCGCCTGCTTCGTGATGATGCTTGGCTATGGCGTCATCATCACCTTTATCATCATCCTCGCGGACGAGCGGCAGATCGCCGGGAGCGGCTTCTTCTTCACGATCTACGCGGCGGGTCTGCTCGTCGCCCGCGCCATCGCCGGGCGGCTCGCGGATCGGTACGGGCGATGGATCGTCGCCGTGCCGGGCATCGCCTGCCTCGCTATCTCGTTGATCGTCGCCGCCTTCGCCTACGCACTGCCATTGTTCGCGGTCGCGGCGCTCCTCGCGGGCGCGGGCTTCGGTGCGGCGCAACCCGCCCTGCTCGCCCTGACGGTGGACCTCGTCCCACACGACCGGCGCGGCTCGGCGATCGCGACCTATTACGTCGCGCACGAAAGCGGCATCGCGACCGGCTCCATCGCCCTCGGCTGGGTCGCGCAGGCGATCACGACCGGCGGCATGTTCGCCCTCACCGGCGCGGCGCTGCTTGCGGCGATTACCGCGCTCGGCCTTTACCTCTGGCGGGCCAGTCAGAGACGCTTCGCCCCTGGCTGAACATGAGAAATGATTTCCATCTGATAGACCTGTGCCCGATTCAGGCTGTTATGTTCCACGCGCACGCGATCGCCGACGGTCAGCGCGCGATAGACCGCGTAATCGAGATGGATCGTCAGCAAATCCGCCTCACCGATGTCGAGGACAGCCGTGCCGGTGCGCCGCATACCGCTGATCGTCCAGCGGGCATCCACCACCGTTCCCTCGATCCAGACCGGGCGGGAGAAAAGCGCGAGAATACCGGTGCTCGTCAGCGTGAACCCCGCGACGATCCCGATGACGGCGAGAATGACAATCCCCGGCGTCGGGGTGTGCAGCCGCATGACGACGATACCGATGCCGGCAATCAGGCAGATGAGACCGGAGAGGAGCAGCGTCCGCCCGCTTGGGCCGGTGCGATTCCGAAGTGCCATACTCACCGATTCCATACGAGTAGCAGCGAAAATGTCCGGCTTTCAGTATCGCACACGCGTATAATGGGGCCGCGCGACACAGGAGGCGATCCGGCTATGGCGGCGTGGACACGGAACGATGTGATTGCAGCGGTCAAACATAATTTTCCTGATGAAGACCTTGCGACCATGCTTGCCGTACTCGACGAATATGGAGTTGAACAGTATGAGCGCGAACGCGAGCAGGTGCAACTCGCGATTATCGCGCTCAGTCGCGGCAATACAGACAAATTACTGGATTACACAGACCTTGCGAAGAAGGATTGGCGTGATGTCCTCTTTTGGTCGGAGGAATCTACGGTCCCTGTTGAGAAGTCCGCAGATTCCAACGCTATAGAGCAATCACTGTAGGGGGTGGACAATGTTGCACACGCGAATCTGCGATCTGTTGGGAATCGAGCATCCGATCCTGAACGCGCCGATGGC
>JALYUS010000735.1 GCA_030853625.1 Chloroflexota bacterium | reverse complement strand
GGATAACGGGGACCGACCGTAGGAAGAGATCATTGCTCACCCAGAACTGGTCGAAGCCCGCCGCCTCAGCAGTCCGCGCGAGCGCGACATAGTCCGCGATGGGAAGATCGTTATTGAGGCGCAGCGAGAACTTCATCGTGCGTCGGCGATCAGCGCGTCGGCGTCAATCTCGACGAGATAGCCGGAGCCGACGAGCCGACTAACTTCGACGAGCGTGTTCGCCGGGCGCACATCGGCAAAGAAACGCGCGTGCGCTCGCCCGACCGCCTCCCAGTCGTCCGCATCCGTCGCGGTCGTCCCCGAGACAAAAACCCAATCTCCGACCCGAAGCGCCCGCGAAAACCCGACGCGCTCTTCCCACACGCTCCCGGACGAGATGCGCTGCCGTCGCTCCACGCCAATAACCTCCATACCTGGTGGTAGCAGGCTGAAAGCCTGCTACCACCAGGAAAATGCTCTGACGTGACCCGCTCAGTCCTCAGTCCTCAGTCCTCAGGCCTTCGTCACCCGTGCCATTCCTCGTGATAGACGCGCACATCGTGATCGAGCCACGGTTCCGGGGCGCTGTGTCCGGCATCCGGCTCAACGAGCAGGCGGCGGTAGCCGCCGGCAAAATAGACGAGTGGGTGCGCGCCGACATCGCCCCGGATCAGTTCCCGGACGTGGCCGATAATAATCGCATGGTCGCCGCCGTCCAGCACCTCGCGCACGTCGCAACGCATCGAGGCGAGGCAGCCGAGGATAACCGGCGCGCCGTCGTCCGTCGAGAAGTGCAGCACATCGGTGATGCCTTCCTGCGGTTGCCCGGCGAAGTTGCGCGAAATCGCCTCTTGCCCCTCGTGCAAAAAGTTGACGGCGAAGGACCCCGCTTCCTGAATTAACGGATGCAACCGCGCGCGCCGATCCACGCAGAGAAGAATCAGGAGCGGATCAAGCGAGAGGCTCGTGAAGGCGTTCGCCGTCATGCCATGCACGTTCTCTCCGATCCGTGTCGTGACGACGGTGACACCCGTCGCGAACAACCCGACGATGTTGCGAAACTCTCGCCAGTCAATCGCCTCACTCACCGACGGCCACCGGCGCGGCGGAGGCGGGCACATCATCCTGGTGCAGGAACGAGCGGATGCGCTCCTTGAGCGGCTCTTTATCGTAGCCGAAATAGAGGGCGCTCATCATGCGGATCGAATCGCCGAAGAAGTACCGCTCATAGAGTTCCTGCCGCCCGCCGAACCCAGAGCAGGCGATGTCCCATGCGAGGCGATAGAGCCGCACGCGCTCCTTGCCGTCCGCGTTCGCCGCTTGCAAATACTTTGAGACATCGGCGGCCACCGGCCCCGCGAAGTCCGCTTCGGTGGCCGTCGCCATCAACCCGCTCGCGCCGAGCAGTTGGATGATTTCGACGATGCGCGGGTACATCTTCGGGAACATGTTGCGGGCAATATCGAGCGGCATGCGCGCGGGTGTCATCACGCCCCACGCGTCGAGGTGCGCGTCCGCCTCCGCCGCGCGCAGGCACGCCTTCATCGTCTCCAGATAGGTCATCACTTCAGCAGCCTTTTCTTGCACATGCTGGAACGGCTCGATAGCGACGGTCTCAATCATCGTCAGGATGACACCAAGCAGGAACTCAGCCTTGGCGACGTTCTTAATTGCCACCTGATGCATCATATGCACGACGGCATCGGTCGCCCCAAAGCAGCCATTGCACCGCTCCATATCCCCGAAAAGGAACATCCGCTCCCACGGCACGAGAACGTCGTCGAAGATGACGATGGCGTCCATCTCCTCGAAGCGCGAGGCGAGCGGATGATCGAAGTGCGACTTGCCCTGGTCGAGCGATTCGCGGCAGACGAACTTCATGCCCGGCGTGTCAGTCGGGATCGAGAAGGCGAAGGCGTATTTGTCCGCGTTTTCATTCTTGACGACTGTGGAGGGGAAGACCATGATCTCGTCTGCTAAGGGCGCGCTCGTCGCCAGCATCCGGCAGCCACGGATCACGACGCCGTCGCTCTTCGTCGTGACGATGCCGGCGGGCAGATACGGATCAGCCTGCTCGTTGACCCCCTTGGAGCGATTCGCCTGCGGGTTAATGAGCGTATGCGTCAGGCAGAGGTCGTGTTCGCGGATGTATTCGTAGTAATTGCGGATATTCTCACCGAAACGGGTGCTGCCCTGAGGGCTCCCGTTGGCGGCGAAGTAGTCCGAGGCGGCGGCCATCGCCATGAAGGACGTATTCACGTAATCCGGTGTGCGGCCCATCATGCCACCGGAGTAGTTCGCCCATTGCCGCATCATCTCGCGGCGCAGCGCGAGGTCAGTCGGCGTGCGTGGCGTGAGAAACGACATGCCCACCCGATCGCCCGTCGTCGGCGACGGATAGGTCATCACATCACGGAGCGCGGGATCGTACTGCATGTCATAGAGATGCGCGTACGATGCGACGCCGCGCCGGGTCGCGGGATGCGTTGTGACATCCTCGACGCGCTCGCCGCCGATCCAGATTTCCCGCTTCATCTTCCGCAAATCCGCAACGGATTGCGCCCCAGTTCGTGCTGGCATCAATCGCTCCCTTCGGTCGCGTTCAGCAATGAGCAACGAGCAATGAGCAATGAGCAATGAGGGGGGGCCGCTCTTTCCTCATTGCTCATCGCTCATTGCTAATGGACATAGGTCGGCGTGCCGGTCATGTGCGGCTCGTGCGTCGGGACGAATGAGCCGCCGGTGATGGATTGCACGCGCATCGCTTCCTCGAACCAGCAGCGCGGCACGTAATGGCCCCAGAGCGTTTGCCGTCGCGGGTCATTGAGCGTCCAGCGGATTGGCTCAAAGTCGGGATCCACCGTCAGATAGTCGCTCGCGTACAGTTCGACGCGGTTGCCGTCCGGGTCGCGCACGTAGAGAAAGAGCGCATTGGCGATGCCATGCCGCCCCGGCCCGCGCTCGATTGCCGCGCTCATGTTCGCGCCCGCCAGCACATCGCAGCAGCGCAGGACGGCCATCGCGTCGGGCAGCGACCACGCGCCGTGATGGACGCGCGGCCCGATGCCATTCATGATTGCGACATCATGCACCGAGCCTTTGCGATGCAGCCACGCCGCCCAGAGCCGTTCCGGATCGTCCTCCGTTCCCGTATATTCCGAGCAGCGGAAGCCGAGCGTGCGCATGTACCAGTCGGTCAATCCCTGGCAATCCGGCACCTGAAGATTGAAGTGATCTATCCGCATGATATGCGCGCCCCGGTAGAGGTCGAAGCGCTGCAACAGCCGCTCGGCGGCGTCCATGTCGGCGTAGAACTCGGTCGGAATACCGCCGGGGTCCTGTATCCGCAATGCCCTGCCTTGCCCCACTTCCTCGCCCGCTTTGACCCAACGATGCGGCAACCCCTGCGCCGCCGCCATCGCCGCCAGCGGATCGAGATCGTCGGTCGTCGCGACGCGATAGGCGAGGTGCGCGACGCCCGGTTGCTCCGCATGCGTGAGGACGAGCGAGTGATGATACCGCTCTTCGAGGCCGCGCAGATAGCAATGTTCGCCATCGCGCGCGGTCTCCACGAAGCCGAGCAGGTCCACATAGAATGCCCGCGCCCGCGCCAGATCGGTGACGAGAAACTCGATATGCCCGGCGCGCACGACATTGCCCACCGCTCGCTCCGTCCGCGCGCGCATATCGAGCCGGGACGCACTATCTGTTACCACGTCACCCTCCTGACAATGACAAACCAATTGAACCGCAAAGGCGCAAAGGACGCAAAGATCGCAAAGAAATACGGGGAGAACGCTTTCCCAGAGATTCCGTCGTTTCTCCGTGCATGTGAAACCTCTTATCTCCTCTTTGCGTCCTTTGCGCTCTTTGCGCCTTTGCGGTTCATTCGGTTTCAACTCCTATTGTGTCGCGCCGAATTTTGGGATGTGGTGGTCGCCGAGGGCGATGGCGATGTTTTTCATGTCGCAGTAGAACTCCCACGAATAGTGACCACCCTCGCGACCGATGCCGCTCTCCTTCGCACCGCCGAACGGCGTACGGAGATCGCGGACATTCTGCGAGTTTACCCAGACCATGCCGCATTGGATGCTCTGCGCCACCCGGTTTGCCTTCGCGACATCGCGCGTCCAGACGTACCCGGCGAGCCCATATTTCACATCGCTGGCGATCCGCACCGCCTCCTCTTCGCCATCGAAGGGGATAACGACGAGGACGGGGCCGAAAACCTCCTCCTGCGCGATCCGCATCCGGTTGTCCACATCGGCGAAGAGCGTCGGCTGCATGTAATTGCCCTGTTCCATCCCCGGCATCCTACCGCCACCCGCAACGAGTTTCGCCCCTTCGCGCGTGCCGATCGCGATATAATCCAGCACGCTCGCCAGATGACTGGGGTGGATGAGCGCGCCGATTTCGGTTTGTTTATCCATCGGATCGCCGACGCGGATGTTGTTGACGCGCGCCGTGAGGTCCGCGACGAAACGATCATAGATCGGTCGCTCGACGATGCAGCGCGAACTGGCGGTGCAGCGCTCGCCATTAAGTGAGTAGACGCCGAAGACAGCCGCATCAAGCGCACGGTCGTAGTCGGCATCCGCGAAGACGACGATCGGCGACTTGCCGCCGAGTTCCATCGAGTAGCGCTTCATCGTTGCTGCGCCCTCGCGCATGATCGCCTTGCCCGTCACCGTCTCTCCCGTAAAGGAGATTAGTTGCACATCGGGACTTTTGACCATTCCCATACCAATCGTCTCGCCCGCGCCATAGACGAGGTTGAAGACGCCGTCCGGCACACCGGCATCGCGGATGCACTCGGCCAGTTTCTCGTTCGACAAGGGCGTCCATGAGGCGGGCTTGACGACCGCCGTGCAGCCGCTGGCGAGGCAGGGAGCGACTTTCCACGATGTGAGCATGAACGGCAGGTTCCACGGCGTAATGAGGCCCGCGACCCCGGCGGGCCGCTGGATCGAATAGTTGAGGTAGTCGGCGCTGTGGTATGCCGCGCCGTCCATGTGGTTCGCCATCTCGGCGAAGAAATAAAAGTTGTCCGCCGCGCGGGGAATCTGCGCGCCGCCCGTCTGCGCGATCGGCAGGCCGGTGTCCGTTGTCTCGATCCGCGCGATCTCCGGCGCACGCGCGGTGATCAGATCGCCGACGTTGCGAAGAATTTTCGCCCGTTCGGCAGGCTTCATGCGCGGCCACGGCCCCGTGTCGAACGCGGTGCGCGCCGCGCCAATCGCTCGGTCGAGATCCGTCTGCGTGCCCTTTGTAATCCGGGCGATCACCCTATTGTCTGCCGGATTCAACGTCTCAAACGTCTCCTCCGCGTCGTAGACAAACTGCCCGTCAATAAAATGCCCGACGGTGCGGATACTCAATTCCTGCTGTGGTGCGACAGTCGCCGTCACGTTCCCCTCCATGTCTAACCAAATGAACCGCAAAGACGCAAAGAGCGCAAAGAATGCAAAGGAAGAAAGGATGTTGAAAGGAAAAAGTCGCTCGGAGTAATCGTGGCACTATCCCGTTTCCCTCTCTCTATCTGTCTCTCTTCCCCTTTGCGTTCTTTGCGTCTTTGCGGTTCAATCGCTTTCAGCCACCACCGGGTTTTCGAGCGCGCCGATGCCGTCTATCTCGACGCGGACGTGGTCGCCGGGATGAATGGCGGAGATGCCCTTCGGCGTGCCGGTGAGTAGGAC
>JALYUS010000704.1 GCA_030853625.1 Chloroflexota bacterium | reverse complement strand
CGTTGATGCGGAAATACGCCTGCAACGGCAGATCAACCTTGACGCCCTTCGGCACGTAGACGAACGAGCCGCCCGACCAGACCGCCGTATTCAGCGAGGCAAACTTGTTGTCGTTCGGCGGGATGATCGTGCCGAAATATTCCTTGACGAGGTCCTCGTGCTCGCGCAGCGCGGTGTCCATGTCGCAGAAGATGACGCCCTTCTCCTCCCAGTCCATCGAGATATTGTGATAGATGGACTCGGAGTCGTACTGGCCACCGCCACCGGCGAGGAAGTTCTTCTCCGCCTCCGGGATGCCCAGTTTGTCGAAGGTGTTGCGAATATAATCCGGGACATCCTCCCAGGTGCGCGCATTCTTGTCCGTCGCGCTCATGTAGTAGTGGATGTTCTGGAAATCAATCTCGGTCAGGTCACCACCCCACATCGGCAACGGTCGCGCCTCGAAGTAATCGAGGGACTTGTGGCGCAACGCACGCATCCACTCAGGTTCCTTCTTCAATGCGCTGATCCGCTCGACGACATCGTGATTGAGGCCCTTGTCGAACTTGACGGCGTAGCCCGATTCACTGTCGTGGAAGCCGTACTTCGTCTGATAACTGTCAATGCCGAGGTCCGCCGCCAGTTCGTCCTGTGGCAGGAGGTCGCGCATTTCCTGGATCGTCTCGTCGCTCATTGTTGTTGCTCCTTCGACCGTCATGCGGGGGCGGCGATTTCTTCCGGGGTCAATTCCTCACCGAGTTCGGCGAGCATCGGGCCGTAGCCCTTCTCTTCCAGTTCGAGCGCCAGTTCCGGTCCACCTTCCTTGATGATCCGGCCCCGCGCGAGCACATGCACGAAATCGGGCTTGATGTAGTTCAAAAGGCGCTGGTAGTGGGTAATCACCAGCACGCCCATCTTGTCGCCCTTGCGCTCGATCAGTTTATTGACGCCGTCCGCGACGATGCGCAGCGCGTCGATGATGAGGGCATTCGGGTTCGCATTGTGTCCGTTCTGTTGCACATCCGCCATTGCGTCCGTACTCCTCCTTGGAGTTTTCGAGATTCCTGTCGCCATGCAGACCGGGCATCTGAGCGCACCGGCTTTTCTCTACTGTTCGGTTTAAAATATACCACACGCGCACGCGACACGCGACACGCGATGAATGGGTTCAGTCAGGGCAATCGATCTCAATTTCGGGCGGTTTTCACCGATGTTTCCCAGGAATATGGGCCCCTTTACCGTCATTCCGTTGCCCAATCCGCCACGATCCGCTCCCCGGAACGGCGATTTCGGACACCGAGGGCCGCTGGGGGGAGCGGCGGGTGCGATTCATCGGTCGGATGAGCCTCCTGCCGACGAATGTACGGTGGGACGGATTGAGATGCGATTGCCCTGGCGTCCGGTCGTGCTGGGCAGTGTGGAGCGGCGCAAGCTGGGCAGACCAGCATGGACACCGATGACGGCCGGAGCGGTCAGGCGACTGATCGGCCCCGTTGACGATGAATCGCACGATGAGCGAGAGATGCCCGAGGAGTCGGGTCTGTGACAGCGACCGGTGTTGTTCGGAATGGGGCGATGCCCCATTCTACCGTTGACGAGTCACCTGTCAAGGATCGTACACCCCACCTTGACAAATTATCACGCTTCGTCCGTCGCGTTTCTTCGCGTCGCGGCCTGAAGCGTACGATTGTGTCCGTTTTGTGAGGCGATCCCAAATATCCCTTAGCTCGACTTTCCCCATTTGATCAGCCGCGTACCAACCCGGTACTGGCAATCACCGACCGAGAACTGCCTGTCTACAATGCTTCTCGTGCCTCCTCAGTCCCCCGCATTTTTCGGGTCCGACTTTTCGCATATCACCCCCGGACGCCGATATGCGAAAAGTCTTGGCGCTATCGAGAACTGCTGATCTGGCAAGGGGGAACCTGATTGGCTCCTCCATGCAAATGGGGAAAGTCGAGCTTAGGTGTCATAACAAAAGACTGGTTGCGGGGTTTATGTTGCACGATGTGGCGGGATGATCATCCTGTTGAGGGATTCAATCGAGAGGCCAAAGAGGTTCGCCGCCGCACGCAATCCTGGATCGTCGGGGAAGATCGCCTCGACTGGTCCTCGCACGCCGCGTATCCGCGCGCTGAAGACGACCCAGCACATCCAGCCGCCCCCGAGCCGCGACGGGTAGCGGATGCCCGCGAATCGCGGTGCGCCCGCGTCGGTCGTCTGCTCGTAGACGTGGCGGGCGATCCGTTGTGTGAGGAGGCGGTGAGCGCTCGTCACGGCGCTGAGGTCAAAGTCGGGCAGGCCGAGGGCGACCGCGAGGGGAGCGAACAGGTCGCGTAGGGCCGCGAGGGTCGCGGCGTCCGCGATGTCCACGAAGCGCAGCGACGGGTCGAGCACGATGGTACCGACACGCCGCTTCAGGCGCCAATCCTCGGTAATGAGTCCCGGCCGCAGGACAGACGCGATGCCGGGGTCGTCGCTCGCCGCCCGGATGCCCGCGAGTGCGCGGAGGTTCGGGCGGAAGCGCGCGACCGTCTCCGCGAAGGCGCACTCACGCTCGCTCGCACAGTAGACGACGCGGAAGCGTGCCTCCGGGGAGACGCCGTCCGCCTCGC
>JALYUS010000300.1 GCA_030853625.1 Chloroflexota bacterium | reverse complement strand
ACGCGCGGGTTGGGGCTCTGGCATCTCTACGAGAAAGAGGGCGCGCCGTCCCTGTATCACTCGCTCGCAGACCGCAAGAAGCAATACCCCCTCTCTGACGCGGTCCACGAACATACGATCGAGAAGTTCTCGGTCGTCCCTTCCAACTTCGAGATGGCGCTCGCGGACCGGGAACTCAACCAGCAGCGCGACCGGGAGCACAAGCTCAGGCACGTCATGGAGCCGATCCTCGGGGAATACGATTGGGTCTTCCTCGATACGCCGCCCTATTTGACTCCGACCTCAGACAACGCGATCAACGCGTCCCGCCGCCTGCTCATCCCGGTTGAGGCTGATGGGAAGAGCTTGGGCGGTTTGGAGCTGCAACTGAATCAGATCGAGGGCATCGAGATCGAGTTGTCGATCTACATCGCGATCCTCGCCATCGTACCCAATCGCGTCGAGGACACGCGAGAAGCGGCAGACATGCTGACGCTCCTCCGATCAAACTTCCCCTACGTCGCGCCGTTCGATCTCAGGAAGCGCACACTGCTGGCGCAGGCATGGACCGCCCGTCGTTCGATCTACACCTTCGTTCCGCACGGATCGAGCCAGGAGCGCACCCGTGCGGAACTCGTCGCGGCGTATGACCGTCTCGCTGATCTTGTCACCGCCCGCTACGCCGAGGAGGACACCCGTGGCCGATGATGCGACCGAGGACGAGGCACAGCGACGCGCACGACTGACCGCCCGCTTCCGCCAGCACGCGAACTTCACCGGCAGACCAGCGGACCCCGAGGTTGAGACCCGCGAGAAAGTGAGTCTATACCTCTCGAAACGCTTGACGGAAACCGCAGATCAACAGTACTACACGCTGCGCGCACGGCTCCATCCGGTGAAAATCACGAAGGCCGCGTATCTTGAGGCGGCACTTGCGTTCGCCATTGAGCATCCTGACGAACTTGCGGAGATACTAGGGGAACGATATCGCCAGCGGTGATATTCCGGTGTTCGGACGAATATACGATATCGGGGATATTCAAGAATATCATATTGCCTCCCGAAGTCGCATATTCATGTTTATGAGTTTCTTGCTACAGAAGGGTTTTTCGCCCATTCCCGGATTGACGCAGGGGCTACACTCAGGGGGAAAGAAAGAGCCTCCCCATGTGCTTGGCGGCCGGGGGAGGCGAGTACTCCGTTTGCGCTAGGAGTTAGCGATGACGTTAACATCGTCTGCCCAAAAAAGCAACCCCTCCGCAAGTGAAGTGTTCCGCTTCGCCGGTTTCGGCATCCCGAACGGCACCTATGTGCCGGACGAGGTGTTCGATCTCCTGATGCCCCGGCTCTCCGACATCGAACTCCGGGTACTGCTCTATATCATCCGGCGCACCTTCGGTTTCAAGAAGGGCGCAGACGACATCTCCCTCAAGCAGATGGTCGAGGGGATCACGACCAAAGACGGCCGGGTACTCGACGGCGGCTGTGGCCTCTCACGCCCGAGTGTCACCAAAGCAGTCCGCGGCCTCGCTATGAAGAACATCGTCAAGGCGACAGCGAACTATTCGCCCCAGCGGGGCAACGAGGCGACGACCTACACACTGGTCTTTGCCGATGAGTCATACCCCCGGCAAGTGGGTGACGAGGGGGGGGGTAACGGCGTTACGAGGGGGGGTCGTAATGCGGTTACGACACAAGAAACAGTTAAACAAGAGACAGAGAAACAAGGGCGATTCGAACATTCGAATGACCTCCCCCGAATGAAAATTGTGGATAACCTGGGGATAACTAGTTACCTGGACAACCTGACCGTTGATATTTCCCGGGAG
Organism: Chloroflexota bacterium; assembly: GCA_030853625.1. GTDB lineage: Bacteria > Chloroflexota > Chloroflexia > Thermomicrobiales > JALYUS01 > JALYUS01. Next base: position 3,743 of record JALYUS010000300.1, on the reverse strand, counting down.
TTCAGCGATACCGCGCACCTTGCCTCCAACTGCAAACAGGCACGCAACATCTTCGCGGTACTCAATCTCAGTGAGGAGGTGTTCGTCGAGCAGTACGTCTATCAGGCGCGGCAGAAGACAAAGCATCAGGCAAAGGTGCGCAATAAGATGGCCTACTTCTTCGCCACGTTGCGTGAGCTGTGCGGCGTAGAAAGTGACGACGAGGCGTGATGGGTATCGGCCGCTCGGTGACGATCTCGCCGCGTCGACCGCAAATGACGTGGTATCTCGCGGCAGCCGTCGCTCAATGCTCACGATGGTATTTTCCCTTGTGCTGCGCATTTCTTTCGTGCGAGCGCGAGCGTCGCCGCTGGATCATTGAATGGACCTCGCCCCGTGATCCGAATGTACGCCGCGACGTTCGGGATATCCAGTTTGGCGAGTTCGTCCCACATACTTTTGGCAGACTGAGCTTCTTTACCCTGTGTCTGCCTTGGATAGTTATCCCTGTACGGATAGTCTGGCGCATTCCGCCATTCTTGTTCGGCGCATTCCGCCAATCCAGTTTGGCGGTTTCCGCCATTCTTGTTTGCCAGGAATTCCTCCCACGCGGCGTTGAGCGTCTCGACGTGGATCAGGTAGTACAGGCGCGCGGGGACACCGCGCCGTTCCTCCCTCAACAAGGTCGCAGACCGCAGTTGCTTGCGCGCGGTCTCCTGCTCGCGGCGACTCAGTCCCGTTTCTACCTCGATTTCCCCCTGGGTCTTATAAATCCAGCCGTCGGGATCGCGCTGGGTGCCGGACCACTGGAAGAGGTTAGCGAGGAAGACGGTGGCACCGACGCCGCCGGTGATCGCATTGAGCGACGGGTAGTAGACGACCGGTCGCCCAAGACCCGTAAAGACGTCAGAGAACCTCATGCCTGACCACTTCCTACACCTTGTGAAACCCACATGGTGGTCGCGACACGCGGGAGTAGGCGTGTCGCGCGGCCAATCGGGCCATGCCAGTGCTCGAGAGGCCGATGGAGTGCAGCGCGCTACGGACCCCGCGCTCATTGCGCACCGATTGCTGTGGCCTTCGCCGACCCTGCTACGTCGCTCATGCGAGCCAGTATGACCGTCGCCGGTATATTCGCATATTCGATGAAATAATGAAATAATTCGTGAATTCGGTCAACTTCTTCGCGCATCGATACGCCGAAGATGCTTGGCGAAGGCTCCGGAGGACAGTGGCTACCGGAGGAGAGTCATGATCAGTGCGAAGGTACTGCCACTGACAACGGCGCCGACGGCGGCGCCTGCCGCCACTTGGGCGGGGGTGTGATCGCCGACCGCGACGCGTGCCCAGCAGACGAGCGCGGCCAGTGGCACGAGGAGGAGCATCCACCACCCGAAGAGATAGAGGAAGACGACGACGATCCCGGTGGCCACGCCCGCGTGGATGGAAATCTTCCAGAAGCGGGTGATCGCCAGGGCGACGATCAGCCCCGCCGCGCCCGAGTAGACGAGTCCGACCACCTGCCGTGGCGCGCCCAGTCGGGAGAGGACGGCGAGGGCGGCGAAGCCGCAGGCGAGCGTGAAGAGGATGATCGGCGCGCGTTGCTCGCGCCGCCGGACGTGGTGATCGGTCACCCGCCCACGCCGGAGCTGCCGGAGTAGATAGAGCAGCGGAACCGCCGGCGCGAACAGAATGCCCAATAATGCCCACTTCAGCGCTTCGCTCGTGGTGGCGGAGAATCGCCACGCGACGATCACCAGGACGACCGCCGCCAAGGGGGAGGGGGCGAAGACTTCCGTGACGATCCGCGCGAGACGATTGCGCGTGTGTGGCGCCGGCATGCGTTGTAATGCGGTCATTGCTCTCCTCCCATCTGCGTCGGCAACGGTGGCGGGAAACGCGGCTCATCGCCCAACGTCCCGGCACGACGGACGAGACGCCGGTAGGCATGTGCCACCCGTGCCAAGTGTCGCACTTCCGCGTCCAAGTCTATAGCGGCGCGCATCGGCGTGCTGCTTACTGGCATGAGAACCCGCTGCCCGTGCCGCTTGGCCTCGATGGCCGCCGCCCAGACGATCGCATCGGTGCATGCCGAGGCGTCCTCTTCGGGTGTGACCGTGGCGCGACAGCGCGCTCGTGCCCAATCGAGCAGCGCCGCGTCCGTATAGCGGTGCAACGCGACGACCCCATCGCGGATCTCCATAACCCGGCGGTAGAGAAGTCGGCCAGGATTCCGCAGGGTGAGCATGTCGGCCCGCGCCGAATGTGGCGGGTCGAGTGCGATGCCGGGCGTTGCGTGATACAGGTCGCGCCAGAGTGGGTAGAGCAGCCGGTAGGTCCGGTATTGTGCGCTCCAGTGATACGCGCCCAGTACTCCCCCGCTCAGCAGCGCGATACAACCGCCGGCAAAGAGTGTGTATGCCAGCGTCGTCGGATAGGCATGCGGAGAGACGATGCCCACGAGGGCGAGCGCGATGTAGCCGCATTCGAGGCCGGCGTAGGCGACGCCGAGCCCCCAGCCGATCGTCTGCACGCGCGCCTGGAGCCGCAGATACGATTGAGGGATGCTGCCGACAACCCGGCCATTGCGGAGCGAGCGGAGGAAGATCTGCACGACGAGGATGCCGATGTAGGCGAGCAGGACGAGCCGATATTCGGCGGTGTAGGGGGCGGCGCTGTAGCGCGCCTGGAAATCCGTCGGCGCCTCGACGGGCACGGAGGCGCGGAAGAACAGGAGCGCCATCATCGCGATCGTCCCTATCACGAGCCAGCCACTCCCCAATACCCCACGTTTGTGCGCGCGATCGTGCAGCAAGCGAATGATCACCGGCTGGAATGCCCATGCGCTCACGACACCGAGACTGTTACCCAGGAGTCGCGAGAAGTTCGGGATACCGGCGGTGCGGTCGATCTCCCGATAGACGGGCGGATGGAAGACCGTCATGGTGAGGGCGACGGCGAGGAGGGAGGCGCAATTGGCGTGCTGGGCGGGCTCCCGCAGATGCCAGTGCAGCGCGTGGAGTTTGATGAGCAGGGATCCCCAGAGGAGCACGACAAGGGCCGCGCTCACGGACTCACCCGCCACTGTTCAAGCCTTCCAGACAATCGAGGAGGCGCAGCACGCCGACAACATCCGGGTCGGTGGCTGCGGTATTTGCCTGTGCGCCGTACACGCGCACGAGGATCAATGTCGTGAGCATTTCCGCCTCCTGTTCGTCGTCGTCATCGTAGGTCGCGCGCGGCAGCGCATGGGGCTCGTCGGGGGATGCTGCCGACCGGAAGGCGATGGAGTCGCCTGTACCGACTGCGAGGTGACCGCAGATGAGGTGGCAGAGCTCGTGGACGATGATGTGCTGCCGATGCAGCGGCGTCGTGTCCTGCTCGTACACCACATAATCGGCCGCCGGGCGCGGGACACACGCGCCGAAGGGTGACCCGAGCAGCGGCATGGGATGCAGCACGATCGGTCTGCCGCGATGGGCGGCCACTTGCGCGGCGAAGATATGGACATCGAAGGGGATGGGGATGGGGAGATCGCGGAGGCGCGCCTCGCAGCGCTTTTGCACACGTTTCATGTCCATGCTTAGGTCCCTCGGGAAGTTTCCTCCTGCTCCGCTTCCCTCTGTTGTTCGCGATCGTTGTCGACGCGCGGTTGCCGTAATCCTTGCCGACCGCCCTGTATTCCTTCGAGATGGCGTACCTGCTCGACGATCTGCCCGAGCATCTTCAGCGTGTCCGGGGAGAGATCGGCGGCGCGCAGGGCG
>JALYUS010000650.1 GCA_030853625.1 Chloroflexota bacterium | reverse complement strand
ACGGAGCAACTGGCGCTCAAAGAGAAGTTGAACGCGCTCGCCCTGCCTGGCGGGCACGCGGATTTCCAGGACGCGCTCGGTGTCCTCCGCCCGCTTCTCAACCCGCAACAACGCAACGAAGTCGTGGTAATTACCGATGGCAACTTGCTCGGCGCCGACGCCCTCAGCCCGGACGACAAACTGCCCGCCTCCATCCGCGTCGAGAATATAACGCAGGGAGAGAACCCGGCGGCGACGGCAAATGTCGCGATCACCCAGGCCGCTACCCGCGTCTCGCAAAACAACGCGGACCAGGAGGAGTTCTTCACGCGGATCGCCAATTATGCTGACACCCCCGCGACGGTGACGCTTCGTCCCTCCTTCAATGACATCGCCTCCGCCGAAGAAAACGTGACGATTGACGCCGGTCAGACGATTGAACGCACCTACACGATGCCGAAAGGAACGACCCAGGCGAAACTCGAAGCGCGCACCCCCCAGCCGGACGCCTTCCCGGCGGACAATATCGCGGAAGTCGTCGCGCGTGGGGGCCGTGGCTCCCGCGCGGTGCTCGTCACGACGCAGCCCGGCGCGGACACGCCGCTCGTCCGCGCCCTGAAGGCATCGCCGAACATCACACTGGAAGTCCACGACGCGGCGGAGAAGCCCGATCTCGCCGCGCTCGGTGGCAGTTTCCTCATTCTCGATGGCGTCGCACCTGATCTGGGAACCCTCCCCGCGCGGACGCCGGTGCTCGTCGTCAACCCACAGGCCGGTGGCCCGCTCCTCACCGTGACGGGCATTTCCAGTGTCGTTTCGCCGCCCCGCCTGACGGACGCCGGCACGCGCGACGTGTTGCTGAAAAATGTGGACTTCGCGGGCATCAAATTCAACCGCCTGCCGCTCGTCACGCCCCCGCAGTGGGCGAGCGCGCTCGTCGAGACCGATCAGGGGCCGCTTCTTCTCAGCGGCGAGCAGAACGGGCGGCGCGTCGTCGTCCTCACCGCGCCACTCGTGGCCGATGCGACGAACTTCATCGCGCGCGTCGCCTTCCCGGTACTGATCGCGAATATCACCGAATACCTCGTGCCACCGGCGCTACCGGGCAGTGTGACACCGGGGAATACCGTTGCCATCCCGCCCGTCGAGGGGGCGGACAGCGTGACGGTGACACAGCCGGACGGCAAGAGCCGCACCTTCCCGGCCAGCACGGACCGGACGCCGATTCCCTTCGGCGCGACCGAAACCCCCGGCGCCTATCAGGTCGTTTATACTGGTGGCGGCAAAGACCTCCTGATGGCCTCCTTCACCGTCAATGTCGGCGACGAACTGGAGTCCGATCTGCGGCCTGGCCGCGCGATTGACTTCTCGTCCATCGCCGGTGGTGCGAACACGGCGCGCGCCGCCGACGCACCGCAACGACGCGGAGTGGGCGTCGCGCCCTGGCTACTCGCCGGGGTACTGATCTTGCTGGCCGCCGAGTGGTTGCTGATAAGCCGCCGAAAATCCCGAACGGAAGGCCAGGGACTGAGAATACGGCGAAGGCGCTCCGTCTCTCAGCGCTCATCCCGCCCAGAGGTCACCCGGAGCACTCAGCACTCGAAGGGACGCGCGTCATGACACTTCGCCACCCAGAGTTCCTCTGGCTCATCATCCCCGCCGCGCTTCTCATTCTCGTGGCCGCGCTACGAGGCCGCCGCATCGCGCTGCCCGCCGCCTTTGTCCGCCTGCTCGCGGTCGGTTCCGTCGTCGTCGCCATTGCCGGGCCAATCACGGCCTATCAAGTGACGGGCAAGAGCGTCGTCTTCGTCGTGGATCGCTCCGGCTCGATTCCGCAGTCCGCCACCGACAGCCAGGCGCGCTTCATCAACGACACGATTGACCACCTCGCCAACGGCACGCGCGCGGGTGTCGTCGCCTTCGGCGGCGCGGCGACCGTCGTCTACCCGCCCGGAAGCACGCCGCGCGACGTGTCGCGCATCACCACTGATCTCACCGAAGCGAATGTAGACCGCGATCACACGAATATCGCGGCGGGCATCCGGCTCGCGCGGGCGCTCCTCGCGCGGGGTGGCGGCGGGCAAGTATTCCTCCTCTCCGATGGGCAGGAAAACACGAGCGATGCCCGCACGGAGAGCGAGGCGGCGGCGAGCGATGGCGTCCGCATCTCTCCCGTGAAAGCGGATGATCTCGCTTTCCCACCCGATGTCCGTGTGGCGAGCATGGACGTGCCGGAGACGGTCTGGGGCGGCGATCAGTTGCCGATCCACATCAACCTGACGGGAAACAACCCCTGGCAAGGCAATCTGCATCTGTCGGTGGATGGAACGCAAGTCCTCGATCCGCCCGTCGCCGCACCCGACGGCAACGCCGGGTTCGTGACGACGCTGCCTCCCCTTGCCACAGGTACGCATGTCGTCACCGCGCGCGTCGCGGTCACTCAGGGGGAGAACCAGATCCCGGAGAATGACCAACTCAGTATGGTCACTACCGTGCGCGGCAAGCCGAATGTCCTCCTTCTCGAAGGAAGCAGCGGCGAGGGTAGCGCCGTGCGCGACGCACTGACCGCACAGGGAGTGAATGTCACCGTCAAGACACCGAAAGAGATCCCGCCGCGGCTCTCGCAGCTCGGTGAGACGGACGCCATCGTGATGGTTGATGTGAGCGCGAAGGATCTCTCGCTCGACCAGATGGCGACGATCCAGCAAGCGGTTCGGGCGAACGGCAAGGGACTGGTCGTGATCGGCGGCGCGAATGCCTACGGGGCGGGCAACTATCAGCAGACACCACTGGAAGAGACGCTCCCCGTTTCAATCAACTTCGTACCCGCGAACCAGGTGCAGCAGAAGGCGATTCTGGTAATCATTGACAAGTCGGGCAGCATGGACGAAGACCTCGGCAGTGGGGGGCCGAAGGTCGCTGCGGCGCGCACGGCAGCGGTGACGCTCGCGCACGGATTACCGCCGGGAACGATCTTCGGCCTCGATGTCTTCAGTGATACAACGACGCAACTGGTGCCGTTGCAGCCGATCCCCACGGACCTCCAGAGCATTGACGACACGATCAGCCGGGTCAAGGCGGACGGTGGGACGGACATCTATGGCGCGATCAAACAGGGCATCCAGCAGATGCGCGGGATCGTGGCGACCGAGAAGCACATTGTGCTGATGACCGATGGTGGCGACAACAAGTTCAATAACCTGTCCGATTACCAGGCGCTCCTCGACCAACTGAATGCGGATGATGTCACCTTTTCGACGCTCGGCATCGGCGGTGATGCCGATGTCAAACTCTTGCAGGGAATGGCGGATGCGGGGAAGGGAACGTACTACTACGTCAACGATGCGAAGGACCTGCCGCAGATCACGCTACGCGCGGTGGACGAGGCGGGACGACAGCAGACGGTGCGCGGCACGTTCCACCCGACCCAACAAGAGGCCAGCCCGATCCTGACCGATATTCGCCCGGAGGAGTTGCCGAACCTCGACGGGTACGCCGCGACGAAGGCGAAGAACGGCGCGCAGATCATTCTCGACTCAGGCAAGCATGACCCGGTACTTGCCGCCTGGCAATATGGGCTGGGTCGGGTCGTCGCCTGGACGCCGGACACGGGACCCCTGTTCGCGAAGCAATGGCCGGGCTGGGGCAAGTTCGCCCAGTTCTGGCATCAGGCGCTGCTCTGGGCATTGCCTGACCCGAACACCGCCGCCTTGACGGTAGACACGCATGCCGAGGGCGATCAAGTCGTCATCGGGGTGGACGCGACGGACGTAGATGGGCGATTCGTCAACAGCATCCCCGTGACGGGTACACTCGTCACACCGGATGGAAAGTCATTCTCCGTCCGTCTGCCGCAGGTCGGGCCGGGCCGGTACGAAGTCCACGTGCAGGCAGCCGCGCCCGGCGCGTATCGCCTCTCGCTCGCGCAGCAGCGACCGGGCAGCGCCGCCGTCCAGCGGGACGGTGGGTTCGCCGTGCCCTATTCGGCGGAGTATTCCCCTGCCCCCGGCGGCGCGGCCCTGCTCGGCGACATCGCTACACTCACGGGCGGCTCCGTCCTCGCCACCCCCGGTGAAGCGACGGACGCGGGTGGCAAAGCGGGGACGATCACGCGTTTCCACGAGTGGTGGGGCTGGTTTGCGATTGCCGCGCTCGTCCTCTTCCTCGCGGACCTCGGCCTGCGTCTCTCCCTCGCGCCGAACCGGCGCCGCAGCGGACAACCGACCCGCGCTCGCCGCCTGCTGACGCGCGCCCGCCGCCCACCCCGCCGCGCGCCTGCCCGCAAGCCGCCACCAAGTCTGCGGTAGGGAACGGGGTAAGGAATCCATCCGCCCCCGTTCATCTCCATCCTCCACAATCGCCCTGAGCATCGCATCGTTTTCCGCTGCGAGAGAGTCTTTCCCGCTGTGGAAAGTGGCAGCGGCGTGTGGTGTGCGGTATCCTATTTCGTGAAGGAGAGGCATGTGGCGTCAACGGTCGAGCAATTGAAACGCGCGGACACACCCGCACCCCAGCCAGTCAGCCCGCGCCATCCATTCCACAGCATCGTTGGGGCAATCGGCTCATACTTCCTTATCCGCATCGCGGCGCGCGCTTCGTATGGCATCCTCTCTACCTACCTCGCCCAGAAAGTCACCGGCTCCGCGACGGTCGCCTCGATCATCGTGACCGTCTTCTTCATCAGCGAACTCGGCCTCGCGCCGATCTTTGGCAACCTCTCGGATCGCTACGGTCGCCGCCCCTTTCTGATCTTCAGCCCGGTCTGTGGCGCGGCGGCGTCCGGCATCTTCGCGCTCGTCACACTGCTTCCGGTCACGGGCACGCAGGTGACGGGACTGGTCCGTGTCGTCCTCATCCTCGTCTTCGCCGGTGGGCGGCTGTTGGAAGGGGTTTCGGCGGCCTGCGCGGCGCCCGCCGGCCTCGGTTTCCTCGCTGATGTTTCCGGCGGCAATGAGGAGCGTCGCGTCCGTGTCATGACCGCCTTCGAGGTGACGACGGTTCTCGGCGTCGTGATCGGTA
>JALYUS010000616.1 GCA_030853625.1 Chloroflexota bacterium | reverse complement strand
CTGATGGATGTCTTCGCGACCGAAGCGATCCTGGCGGCACATGTCAAGGAGTATGGCGCATTACCGCCCCGGATTGCCGTCATCCTCGGTCGTCCGGTCGCGGGCTGAGTTATGTCCGGATGTCAGGAATTTCTGACATCCGTGCATAACTCAGCCGGTAACCGGACGTGCAGACCCGGAATGCGAGTGGACGATGCGCCGACGTAAAACTGGTACACCTATGATGTATGCAGTTTTACCTTTTATTGGGGTGATTTCCCTTGCTGGGAAGGATGGCGAGGGTGCATCGGAGTCGGACCGACCTGCGTTGCTTTTCAGCACCGCACAACGGGGTTGAAGCCCGCGGGACGCACCGGCGCCCACCCACCCCCAGGGGAAGCAAACAGTCAGCAGTCGGCAGTCGGCGGTAGTGCGGACTTACTGATGCACGAACTGACGTGCGGCATTGTGCGAGAGGCACACGCCGCCGTCAAGCAGTTAGGCGACCGTGACGCCGCGCCAGAAGGCGACGTAGCCCTCGATGTTCTTCGCGGCCTCCTTCGGCGCGGGGTAATACCATGCGGCGTCCGTGTTCGCTTCGCCGTTGACCGCGATCGTGTAGTAACTCGCTGTGCCCTTCCACGGGCACGTCGTGTGCGTGTCGCTTTCCCGGAAATACGCGCGATTGACCGCGTCCGGGGGGAAGTATTGATTGCCTTCAACGACGACGCACTGATCGCTTTCGGCCAACGTCGTCCCATTCCAGATTGCCTTCATGCTGGCTCCTCACCTTTTTTGCGACATCCCACGGCGCGCACCATCCTGTCCCTCTCCACAACGACGCGCATGCGCGTTCATTCCTCCAACGTCGAGAAGAGATTGTTGAGCGATTCGGCGAGTGTCGGGTGCGCGAGGACGGCATTCTTGAGGACGGTGTACGGCAGATGCCCCATCATCGCCATCTGAATGACCGACATGATCTCGCCTCCCTCGACGCCGAGGATGGCACAGCCGAGGATCTGACCACTCTCCGCGTCCACGACCGCCTTCATGAAGCCGCGCGTCTCGTCCGTCTCCTCTGCCCGCGCGACGCTCGTCATCGGCAGTTTGGCGACGCGAATCTTTGTGCCTTGCGCGCGCGCCTCGCGCTCATTGAGGCCGACGCGGCCGAGTTGCGGGTCAATGAAGACGGTATTCGGCACGAGGCGGCCTGCCGTCGTCTCGCTGCCGCCGTGCAGCAGGTTGGTGCGGAGGATGATGAAGTCGTTGTAGGAGATATGCGTGAAGGCCGGGCCGCCGTTGACATCGCCGAGCGCGTAGATGCCGGGAACATTCGTTTCCAGTCGCTCATTGACCGGGATGTAGCCGCGTTTGTCCATCGTGACGCCGGCTGCGGCGGGATCGAGAGCGTCCGTGTTCGGCGTGCGCCCCACCGCCACAAGGAGATGCGAGCCGGTCACGGTCCGCTCGCCGTGCGCGTCCTTCACGGTCAGGATGATGCCGCCGTCGGTACTGCGCGCCACGCGGACGGTCTCTGTTTCGAGCAGGACGGTAATGCCGTCCTCCCGGAAGATCGTTGCGATCCCCTCCCCGACATCCGTATCCTCTTTTGGGGCAAGGTGCGTGCCGCGCTGGATGATCGTCACGGCGCTGCCGAAACGGCGGAACATCTGGGCGAACTCCAGCCCGATGAAGCCGCCGCCGAGGACGAGTAGATGGGCAGGCACGCTATCCAGTTCCATGATCGTCGTCGAGGTGAGCGCGGAAACGCTTGCCAGCCCGGCAATCGTCGGCATGGCGGGGCGCTGGCCGCTGTTGATGAAAATCTTCTCGGCGGTGATCTCTCGTTCGCCGCCATTGTTCAGCGTCACCGTCAGCGTCTTCGGGCCGGTGAAGCGCGCCTCGCCCATCAGCAGGTCGAGATTTGGCGTCTCCCGAATACCTTGCTCACTGCCGGAGCGGAACTCGTTGACAATGTCTCGCTTGCGTCGCCGCACGACAGTCATGTCCATCGTGACCGGCCCGGTCTTGACGCCGTAATCGGCGGCGCGGCGGGCAAGGTAGGCGACGCGCGCGCTGGCGACCATCGTCTTGGTCGGCGTACAGCCATCGTTGACGCAGGTGCCGCCGACATGTTCGCGCTCGATCAGCGCCATCTTCCATCCTGCCCGTGCCAGCGTCGTCGCCAGCGGCCCGCCTGCCTGCCCCGCGCCGATCACGATGCCGTCGTACCGCGTCGCGTTTGCCATTGGGTTTACCCTCCTTCGCAGAGAGGTTCAATCTCCCCATGCGGGGCGATCTCGCCATCGTTGCGTATATCTATCAACACCTGCACCACGCATATCGTAGCAAGAAAGCCAATGATATATACCGGGGGAAGATACACGCTGATGAGTGCGAAGAGCAGGATGAGCAAACTGGCGACGAGCCGCAGCCGGGTGCGTGCGCGGTCCAGCGCCCGCTTGGCGGGGGCGGCGCTGGTCCAATGGATGGCGCCGATGGTCGCGAGGCAGACAGCGAGCGCGCCGCAAATCAGCCAGCGCGCACTTGTCGGCAACGCGGCCCCCGGCGGGTTCATAATGACGTACTGCACACCGGGGGCCATCGCCGTCAGTGCGGCGGCGAGGGGGAAGTGAGAGTACAGCCAGACTTCGTAGGTGGCGATGTGCTCCTCCTCCTCTGCCGCCTGGATCGCGGAGCCGTCGAGGTTCTCGAAGTAGAGCCAGGCGAGGCAAAAAGCAACGATCAGCGCGCAGGACGCGCTGATCGCCGCCGCGCGCGTCAGTGCCTGCTGACCGATGCCGAGCACGACGGTCGCTACCCCTTCGCCGAGCACGATCAGCGTGAATTGGCCGAAGCGTTCCGGCAGGTGCGCGTCGTCCGGGGCAATATCGGTTTGGAAGCGGCCCGCGAAAAGTGGTGTGCCGATGTCCACAGCAAGCCCGATTCCACAGACGACGAAGCGCGCCGGGCTGGGAAGAAAGATCGAGATGATCCAGAGCGCCGCCGCGAGGCCGAAGCCGCGCGCAGACCAGTTGGCGAATGAACGCGCCGTCGGGATGGACCACCCCGCGCGCAGGTATTGGATCACCAGCACCGCGCGGACCACCGCGTAGGAGAGTGCGAAGCCGGTCGCCGTCCCACCGAAGCCATCGCGCACATTGATCGCGAGCGCGGCGACGGCGCACATCTGGACGACCGTCAGTACGCGGTAGATGAGGTCATCAGCGGCAACAAAGCGCGTCGCATACAACGTCGTCCCGATCCATGACCACCAGATCGGCAGAAAGAGCGCGGTGAAGGAGAGCAGCCCCGTAAATGTGATACCGTGCATCAACCGGCGCGCCAGCTGCGTCACGGCGACGACATAGATCAGGTCGAAGAAGAGTTCCAGCCAGGAGGCGTGGCGCGTCTCGTCGCCCCCAACGCGGCTGCGGAGCCGTGGCGCGCGAATCATACGGTTCGTCGTCATCCCGATGATTGCGGTCGCAGGAGATCGCGCAACGCGTCCCGCTTGCGCGCAATCCCCGGCGTTTCGAGGAGGTCAAGCCCGCCTCGGAGAGCATGTGCGGCGCGTCCGGTGAAGTGCGGCGCGTGCGGCCCGCCGCCGAGTTGCGCGATCGCATTGCCGTCGCCGAGTTTGATGATCTGGCCGCGCGGTGCATCGTGGAACGTGGGAAGAGGTTCGCCGGCGACGTCGGCGGCGAGCGCGCGGGCGAGGAACCGACCCTGCTGCTGCGCGAGGCTCGCCGTCGCGGGGCGGCGTCCGCCCGCACCGTTATCCATCCAGACAGCGTCACCGGCCGCATAGACAGCGGGGAACCCCGGCAGTTGCAGGCTCGGAGTGACGCGGAGCGCGCCATCGGTCAGCGGTAGGCCGAGGGCGCGGACGAGTGGGTGCGCGGTAATGCCTGCCGTCCAGATCAGCGTGCGCGCGGCGATGGTGCCGCCATCGTCGAGGCGGACGCGTGCGTCATCCGCGCCGACGACCAGGCGCTGCTGAATCAGGCGGATACCGCGCTCTCGCATCGCGGCGCGGGCGGCGTGATCGAAGTACGCCGGGAGGTCGGCCATTAGCCGCCCGTCGCCATTGACGAGAACGAGGCGAATCTGATCGCGCGCGATGCCATAGGCCGAGGCGAGACGGCGCTCGGTGAAATCCGCGAGATCGAAGATCAATTCCACACCCTTCGCGCCGCCCCCCGCGACAGCAATCGTCACGTTTTCGGATGCCTGCGCTGCCGCACGGAAGCGGGCGGCAAGCGTTGTGCGGATCGCTCTGGCGTCTGACAGGTTCATGAAGGGAATCGCGTGCGCGGTGAGGCCGCTGCCGTCGCTCCCACGCGGCAAGGTGGATGCCGCTCCGACCGCGAGAACGAGCCGGTCGTAGGGTATATCATCGCTGTCGGTCTGGACGACGCGCCGTTCGAGGTCGAAGCCGGTAATGGTCGTTTGCCGGACCGCGACGCTCCGATCCCAGAGCAGATCGCGATACGGCGTGCTCGCGTGCTCCGGCGCGATTTTGCCCGCCGCGACTTCATAGAGGAGCGGCGTATAGGTAAAGGCCCGCTGCCGATCAATGAGCGTGACCCGCACGGGCCGTCCCGCCGCGTCCCGCCGTGGCCCATTCCGCGCCAGCAGCCGCGCGAGCCGCAGCCCGGCGAATCCCCCTCCGGCGATGACAATATGCGATGCTGGGCGTTCGATTGCCACGCACACTCCCGCGTGCAACGCGAGAGGGACGGCCACGTAACCGCCCCTCCGTCCGATACGCAATCGTAGCACAGATCAGCGGGAACGCCGCCGATTTGCTCAGGACTCGTCTTCACGCGGCATGGCGGCGTTGCGCCGCTGCTCGTCGAGATAGTCACCGCGCGCCCGCATAGCGACAAACAGCCCGCCGACGATGAAGATCGCGATGGCGGCGCCGATCGCCAGCACGAAACCCCATCGCGCACTGCCGCCCGTGCCCGCTTTGACCGACGCTGCTGAGGCTGTCGCGCTCGCGCTTGGCGTCGCGACGGACGGGCCATTCGCGGCTACCGAGGAGCGATACACAGTCTGTGCGCCCACGACAACGCCAAAGGTGAGCGAGAGGATGACTGCGAGCGAGAGCGCCGCCGCGAAATGGTGTCGTGTGCGTGTGCCGTGCGTCTCAGGCCCTTCGTTGTGATCCTGTGCGATGCTCTGTATCACGTTCCGCGCTCCGTATCATAGTGGCCGGTCGGCTGGAACGAAGAAGGGCAGTCGCATCGAAGTGCAACCGCCCCCACGAATCAAATCTGCGCGCAACGTCGCGAACTACTCATCGCTCGTTGCTCATTGCTCCCTTAATCGCCCGCTGCCTCCGCCATCAGGAAGTCCATCTTGTAGTCCGGGGTCATGCGGAAGTGGCCCATCGTCAGGCAGTCCGTCGGGCACCAGATGACGCAGTTGCCGCAGCGGATGCAGCGCTCCTCATCCATCATCATCACGGCGGCGGCGGGGCTCATCTGCCGCTTGGCGAACTCGACAATCTCACTGTCCCCGTCAATCGCGTTGATCCGGTCGAGCGAGACCATCTCGATCACTTCTTCGGGGCAGACATCCACGCAGCCATTGCAGAGGACGCACTTCGAGCCGTCAATAAAGATGTTCAGTTGGCACTGCAAGCAGCGCTTCGCCTCCTCGAACCCTTCACCATCCGTGAGGCCGAGCTCGACCTCCGCTACCTGATCGTAGCGCAGATCCATCGGCAAGGTCGGCATCTCCTGCCGCGCGGTGTCAATGTAGTTATCGCCCCAGATCAGGCGGCGGCTCATCGCCTCTTCGGTCCACTTCGCAACGCCGGTCTGCGAGAGGATACCGCGCCGCGCCCGTACCTGGTCAATGTCCAGTTCAACGACTTCCATCTGCTGCGCGATCGGCTGCTCGCCGGTCAGGTAGGTGTGCAGCGCGTCCACGGCGGCATGTCCCTCGCCGATGGCGGTGATAAAGGTCTTCGGGTTCATGATGTAGTCGCCGCAGGCGAAGAGGCCGGGAATCTCGGTCATGTAGTTGTCGTCGAGGATCGGCACGCCGCGCCGGTCGAGGCGCGTCATTTCCAACCCGGTGAGGAAGCCGGACTCCGGCTTCTGACCGTACGCCGCGCAGATCATGTCGCAGGGGATGATCTCTTCGGAGCCGGGGATCGGGATGGCGCGCGGACGACCAGACGAATCGAGTGGGCCGAGTTCGCTGTGCGTCACTTCGAGGCCAATCACCTTGCCGTTCTCGTCGCCGATCACGCGCTTCGCGGTGACGAGCCACTGGAACTCGATCCCCTCGTACTCCGCTTCGTGTAGTTCGAGTTCTTCGACCGTGGATTCGGCGGCGGTGCGGCGATAGAGCACCTGCACCGTCTCCGCGCCGAGGCGGACGGCGGAGCGGCAGCAGTCCATCGCTGTGAAGCCGAGGCCGAGTACGATGACGCGCTTGCCGACGCGCCGGGGCTTCTGCCAGTCCGCGATATGCAGGTCTTCGAGCCAGGTGAGGCCGTACTCGACGCCGTCCAGGTCCTCGCCGGGGATGCCGAGGCCGACCGGCACCTGACAGCCCGCCGCGATCAGCACCGCGTCGTTGTTCGCCATCAGGTCAGCGATCATCACGTCCTTGCCGACGGCGGTATCGAGGCGAATGTCCACGCCGAGATCAGCGACGAGGTTCACTTCATCCTGAATGATGTGGCGTGGCAGCCGCCACTCCGGCACGCCGCCCCAATACATGCCGCCGGGAACGGGCAGGGCATCGTAGACGGTGACGGCGTGCCCCTTGCGGGCGAGGCCGCGCGCGGCAGTGATGCCGGCAGCGCCCGCGCCGATGATAGCGACGGACTTGCCGGACGGTAGCGCGGGGCGCTCGCGGCGGGTGGCGTCCCGATTGTCGGAGGCGACGCGCTTCAGCCAGCAGATGGCAATCGGCTCGTCAATCACGCCGCGGCGGCAGGCGGATTCACATGGCCGGGCGCAGACGCGACCGAGGCAGCCGGGAAAGACGTTGGACTCGCGGTTCAGTTCAAAGGAGTTCGCGTATTCTTCATCCGCGATAAAGGCGATGTAGCGAGAGATGTCGGTATGCGCCGGGCAGGCCGCCGCGCAGGGAATATTGTCTGCGAACCATGCGCCGTCGCCCGTGACGAGGTTGTATTTCTTGCCGGAGCGCATGACATACGAGGCTTCCATCTTGGTGTCCACGAGCGCGAGAAGGCGCAATCGCCGCCCGACCTCGACCTCGTTCTCGACCTGCGCGACGGCGGCGAGCGCCGCGACCGTGCTGTGCGTCTGATCCGACGTGAAGGCGGGCATGACACCGAGCGTGAAGTCCTGCGCGCCCGTCTTTGGGGTGGGCGAGAGGGGGATGATCCCTTCCGGCGGCAGATAGCCCGTCTCCCGCGTCCGCGTATCGGTGACGCCAACGGTCGCCCAGTTCGGCGTCTCGATGTACGACGGACGGACCGCTTGCTGCTCCTGCGGGACGCCGACGCTCGCATAGCGCGTGTGTCGCTGGCTGCGCGGATCGGCGGCGCTCGGCGGGGTGAATGCCTCGAATGAATCCTCGGAACCGCAAACGGCGCAGATATTTGGTCGATGCGCGTCCTGGGTGGTATGGCCACAAACAGTACATCGCCACATACGCGGTTGAACCTCCTCGTTCAGAAGCAATGAGCAATGAGCGATGAGTACTGAGTACTGAGTACTGAGTACTGAGTACTGAGGGCTGCTCTTTTCGCTCACATTGTATGCCGCGTCACAAGGGGCGTCAACGCAAAGGGACTGACATCCGTGCATGACTCTACATCACATGAGAAGAGCAGTGGTAGCAGGCTTTCCAGATCAGGGCGGGAAGGCAGGCTGGAAAGCCTGCTACCACCGGGGTTCAATGCCGAAGTGCGTAACTCCTACGAGTAAAACGCCGGACACATACGAATAGATCGGTAATATAGCATCTCTCTGTTCGCAAAAGACCCCGCAATGGGGCATTCGGGGCTTCCGCATTCGCCTGTTTCGCGGGGAAAACCCTCCCCCGACGCGGGCAGGGCAGGGGGTAGGCAAGCCCGACGGGTTGCGGGATACTTCCCGATGCGGTGGCTCGCTGCTGCGCCACCGGACGATGCAACGTCGCATGGTCCGCCGTCGGAAAGGACATCCCTTCGTGTCTGCTTTGCATCCGCTCATAGCCGCCTCCGTGGTGGGCGATATCGGCGCGCTCATTTTGCGCGTCGTCGGCGCTTTCGCCTTGCTTCTCATCGCGATCTGGGGGCAGATTTCGCAGGGGAACCGCGCGCTCAAGATGGGGCAGGATATCGCCTTCGGCTTCTTCGCCCTCTTTCTCTGGTTCATCGGCGTCTCGCAGATGATCGCCGGGCAGGTGAGCGGCCTCGCCCTCGTCATCGTCACGATCCTGATGGGCACCGCGCTCTTCGATCCGATCCGTAGGGTGACATGGGCGCGCCTCCTGCCGATTGCGCCGGAGAGCCGGATGCATATGCTCGGCCTCATCTGCCTCCTGTTCGCTGTCGCCGTCTTCTTTCTCACCTCCGCGAGCGTCGCGGACCCGATCGGTACGCCGACCGATCGCGCCAGCGTCTACGATCCCGGCCAGCCGCGCGCCGCCAGCGGCATTGCCTGGAGCGGCGTGGATCCGCTTCCCACGCCGCGCAAGAACATGGGCGTCGTCGCGGTCGGCAGCATGCTCTACGTCGTCGGCGGGGACGATGCGACTGGCCCGACGAGTAGCGTGCTCGCCTACGATACGAGTTTGCGGGATCAGCCGGTCGCGGGGAAGAGCGCGCAGTGGGCGACGAAAGCGCCGTTGCCGGAGCCGCGCGCGAACCTCGCCGTCGCCACGCTCGATGGCAAAATCTACGCGGTCGGCGGCGAGCGGGATGGCGCGCCCGTCGCCGTCGCCACCGTCTACGATCCTGCGACCGATACATGGAGCGCGCTGCCACCGTTGCCGGAAGGCCGCACCGACCTCGCGGCGACGGGCGCGAATGGCAAACTCTATGTGCTCGGCGGTACGACCGTCGCCGGGACCGCCCCGCAGCGCCCCGGCCTCGCGGTCGTTACTGTCTACGATCCGGCGACGAACCGCTGGTCCGCCGCCCCGGCGATGCCGACCGCGCGGAGCGGCCTCGCGACCGTCACGGTCGGCACGATGATCTACGCGCTTGGCGGTCAGCAGAACGGCACGAGCCTGCGTGCGGCGGAGCGGTTCGATCCCCAGGCAAACGCGTGGTCCGCGCTCGCGCCGCTGCGGGACGCGCGCCGGAATCTCGCCGCAACGAGCCGCGAGAACAGCATCTACGCGGCGGGCGGTATCGGTACGGCGGAGTCCTCGAGCACTCTTCAGGTCTTCGACATCGCCGCGAACAAATGGAGCAGCGGCCCCGACCTCGTCGCGGGTAGTTCCGGCCTCGGCATCGCGGCGGTGAACGGCAAACTCTACGCCGTTGGCGGCGCGAAGGATCAACTCGGGCAGATCGTGCCGCACGGTGGCCTGCTCTTCACGATTGGCGAGGCGCTGATCGTCGGCGTGCTCGGCGTCGTCTTCGTCGGCGTCGGCGTGCGGCGGACCCGCAAGATTGCGCCGGCGAAAGCGGTTTCACCGCGCGCGGCGAACCGGGGTGTGATCGCCACGAGCACGGCCGGTGAGGAGAGTAGCGAGCGGTTTGTCGGCGGCGTGCGCTTCATGTGGCGGCGCGCGCCCGAAGAAATTCGCGCCCGGCTCGGCCTCGCTATCCCGACGCCCCTCACGCTGCTCGTCGCGGTCGTCACGGCGGCGGCGCTCGTTGGGGTGGCGATTGGCGGCCAGCGGCTGACCGCGCAACTCTCGCCGACGATTGCCGAGAATGTCCGTCGCATCAACGATCAGGCGCTCGCCAACATCGGTGGCCTCGGTGCGGCGGCGGTCGCGGCGATTCTCCTCGGCATTGGCGAGGAACTGCTCTTCCGGGGTGCGATTCAGCCACGCTACGGTATCTTCCTTGCCGCGCTCGCCTTCGCCGCGCTCCACACGCAGTATGGGTTCCCGCTCGCGCCGCTGACCGTCTTTGCGGTCGGCCTCGTGCTCGGTATCGAGCGGCGATACACGAATACCACTGCCGCGATCCTCTCGCACGTCCTCTTCGTTGCCACGATGATCGTATTCGTTGCAACCGGTCTCTGGACCGGGTAAAATAGAACGCGAGTCCAAAGACTCGTTGCAGCGGAATCGGGAATTGAACCGCGAAGGCGCTAAGAAAACTCAGCACAGAGGACACGAAGGACACAGAGGACACGAAGGACACAGAGGACACGGAGAAAAATTCCTTTTGTTTTCCCTTCTCTGTGTCCTCTGTGCTCAATCTTTCTCTCTCCTGGGTGCCTTGGCCATTCAGAAATCTAAGGGGCGTGAGCATCGTGGCGACGTGGCAGACGATACTGCGGGGGAACGCGATCCTTTCCGCACTCCCGCGGCTGACGGAGCAGCCGTTCTATCTCGTCGGTGGGGCGGTACGCGATGCGCTGCGGGGCGAAAGCGCATTTGCGGATTGGGACATCCTCGTCCCGCGTGACGCGCTGGGATTTGCGCGGCGGTTCGCGGATGCGATCGGTGGATCATTCGTCCCGTTGCACGATGCGCAGCCGACCGCGCGCGTTGTGCAGGCAGGGCGGCAGTACGATTTCGCCCAGTATCGTGCCGAAACATTGGCGGGCGATCTACGGCGGCGGGATTTCACGGTCAACGCGATGGCGGTTGATCTTCGCACATTGCTCGTCGGCGTTAACGACGACGTTATTGATCCGTGCGGCGGCGTTATGGACCTCGCTGTCCGCCTGTTGCGGCCCTGCGCGCCGGATGCCTTTCGGGATGATCCGCTGCGGGCTATCCGGCTCTATCGCTTCGTCGCGACGCTCGGATACGCGCCGACCACGGAGGCGGAGACGCTGGCAGCGGCGGTGGCAGGACAGATACCGTCCGTCGCGCCGGAGCGGATCACGGACGAACTGGCGCGCCTTTTCGCCGCTCCCGGCGCGGCGCCGGCCATCGAAGGAATGACGCGGAGCGGTCTCTGGGAAGCGATCGTGCCGGAAACTGCCGCCGGGCAGGGAATGGCACAGAGCAGGAATCATCATCTCGATGTCTTCGATCACGACACGGCGGCAGCGGTTGCAGCCGTGGGTTTTCTCAACACGCTCGATGACTGGGCCGCGCCCGATGCCGATCTGTTCCGCGCCTGGCTCGACACTGCGCTTGCGGGAGAACGGTCGCGTCGCTGGATCATCCCGCTCGCAGCGCTCTTGCACGATGCCGCGAAGCCGGGCGTGCGCACGGCAGGGCCGGATGGCGCGCCGAAATTCCCGTGGCACGAGCAGGCGGGTGGGCATCTCGCGGGGCGCATCGCGGAGCGGCTGCGCCTCTCCCGGACGGAACAGCGCCTGCTCGTCGCCGCGATCCGCCAGCATGGGCGGCCGGTAGATCTCCAGCGCCATGGACCGGAGCATCCGATCCGGATGATGGCGGCGCTTGGCGATGCCGCGCCCGCCTGCATCCTCGTCGCGATGGGCGACCGCGCGACGGCGCGTGGCCCGAACCGCCCGCCGACGGTCGTGGCGCGGGATATCGCCTTTCTGCAAGGAATGCTGCGCGATTTCTTCAGCAGATACGCGCCGCTCCTCGCGTCGCCTCCGCTCATCAGCGGCGACGACGTGATGCAGGCGCTCGGCCTCCGCCCCGGTAAAGCAGTTGGTCGTCTCCTGCTCCGCCTGCGCTGGCGGCAACTGGCCGGCATACTGACCAATGCAGACGACGCGCTTCGCGTCGCTGCCGAACTGCACGGACGGTAAACCGCCGGACGGAAACCGATTGATCCGCAAAGAAGGGGAGCAGAGAAATTCAATCGTGATGCTCTTTTTCCTTTGCATCCTTTGCGCGGGGCGCCCGCCGAGCAATATGCGCCTTTGCGGTTCTCCCCGGCTTTCGATCCGCCCGGTTTCGACCTGTTGGCATATCCCTTGCCGTGTGTCACGCGCGGGAGCGGCGATCTGTCGTCATGCTCGTCATCGGAAAGGAACGGCTCGATGGACATGACTGGCGACCGGGGCCTCCGCGCATGAAAGGCGAAGTGAACATCCGGCTGACGAACCGGGCAATCTTCGTCGTCCTCGGCGCATTTCTCTTCTTCTGGCTGCTGCGGCAAGCGACGCATATCTTCGTGGTGCTCTTCATCGCGGTGCTGCTCGCTTCCTCCGTCTCGCTGGCGGCGACCCGGATGGAGCGGCTACATATCAAGCGCGGTATCGCCATCCTGCTCGTCTATCTCGCAATCCTTGCCATTCTCGCCGGGATCGTCGCGCTGCTCGTCCCGCTGATCGGGGGCGAGGTCGCGACCCTGCGGCAAAACCTGCCCTCCTATCAGGATCGGCTGAATGCACTCCTTACCCGCCTGCCGAAGCGGAATGGGCAAACGATGCAAGTTAATACCCTCGTCGGCAATCTCAGCGGACAGTTCAATGGTGCGGCGCGCAAAGCGGGTCGGGGGGCGCTGGCGGCCGGTTCGGCGCTCGTCACGATTCTCCTTATCTTCGTGATCGCCTTTTTCCTCGCCGTGGACCCGAAGTTCCCGGAGCGGGTCGTCACGCGCTTCGTGCCGCCCGCCTCGCGTCGCCGGGCGTTCGGGCTGATGGGGAAGATCGGCACGGGCCTCGGCTATTGGGTGCGCGCCCAGTTGCTGCTCGCCCTCTTTTTCGGTGTCACGTTCGGGTTGGGCCTCGCCATCATGCGCATGCCCTATGCGCTGACGCTCGGCACGATCGGTGCGGTGCTGGAGATCATTCCATACGTCGGCGGCTTTATCACGATCATCCTCGCCGTGCTCGTGGCGCTGACGACCGGCAAACTCTGGCTGCTGATCGCCGCGCTCATCTGGTACGCGGTAGTCGTCAATCTTGAGGCGCATATTGTCGCGCCGAAACTGGTCGGCGAGATCGTTGGTCTGAATCCGCTCGTCGTCGTCCTCGCGCTCTTTCTCGGTGCGGAAGTGCTCGGCATCCTCGGCGCGCTCCTCGCCGTACCGCTCGCCGTGATCGTCCAAGCCTTGCTCGACGAGTTCTGGACGTTCGACAATGGGACCGGCAATCCCTTGCCAGCGACGGAGACGAGCGCCCCTCTCCAACCCGGCACGGGCGCGCCCACGCCGGATGGAGACAGCAAGCCCGCCCGCTTCGAGGGATCGCGACTAACGCCGCACTGAGCCTTTCTTTTCCCGGTGGTGGCGGGCTTATGAACCTTAACGACTGAATCGGGTAATTGTCTGGTGGC
>JALYUS010000615.1 GCA_030853625.1 Chloroflexota bacterium | reverse complement strand
CTGATGGATGTCTTCGCGACCGAAGCGATCCTGGCGGCACATGTCAAGGAGTATGGCGCATTACCGCCCCGGATTGCCGTCATCCTCGGTCGTCCGGTCGCGGGCTGAGTTATGTCCGGATGTCAGGCGGTCCTGTTGACTATCCACTCGGATAGAGATATCCATAGGTATAATCACGCAGTCTCCTCTCAAGGCTATTGAATGCATTGAGCACCTTGTATTTCGTCACCTCGGTAATGCTTTCATCTCCGCCTTCAAGCTTTCGCAGTGTCGCCTCGGAGATCTCGGCAAGTTCCGCCAGTTCCTTAAATCGCAAGCCTTCTTGCACTCGGCATTCCCGAACTCGATTGGACAGCGCCGCGTCAGGCAAGAGTATCCCTCTCCTCTGCATCATAGCGATAAAAACCGCTATTTTGCGTCATTGTACGGAGATCATCGCTCTTTTGTCAAGAAGACCCTAAATTTTCGTTATTGATACACATATCTTGCCGGTGGCGCAACTGTCGAGAAGAGCCAAGAGACCCCCTCCTGGTTCTCCCGCACTCTCGATGCTGCCCATCAGGCCGCGTGGAGCACCCGCTGTCGCAGCAGGTCGAACTTGCCTCGCCCGTACATCGCTCGCTTCACCAGCTTGAGTTTGTTGATCTGTCCTTCCGTCTGCCCATTGCTCTCCGCTCGCGTCAGACCGGCGCGGACGGCGGCGTAGTCATCCCGTAGCCCAACCGCGAAACGGCGCATCTCGGCAATCTCGCTCCCGACCGCCGTCTCAATCCATGCGTCCAGTCGCTCACCCTGGCGC
Source organism: Chloroflexota bacterium (assembly GCA_030853625.1). Classification (GTDB taxonomy): domain Bacteria; phylum Chloroflexota; class Chloroflexia; order Thermomicrobiales; family JALYUS01; genus JALYUS01. Next base: position 13,710 of record JALYUS010000615.1, on the reverse strand, counting down.
TCTCGTACCATGCACAGGAACTCCTGCGTCAGCCGGAGTGCGGTCGCAATCGTTGCATCGCTCTGACAGAGCTGTGCCAGATATGCTGCCTGCTCATCGGTGTACTCCTCCGGACGCTGCACGAAGAGCGACGCGACTCGGCGTGCCGTCGGGCCACGCACACTCGTGAACGGCGAGCGCGACCGGGGTAATTGTCGTGACGTCCCACCCTGACGCCGCAACTGCGCGCAGAAGCGCTGCACATTCGCCACGGAATACGCGAAACCCTGATCGCGGATCTCCCGCCACAAGCGCGTCGCGGTGTGGCAGCCTTCCTCCCACCGCTTGAGCAGATATGGTTCCCATGGCGCCAAGACCCGGCGTCGGCCATGCGCGGTCGGGCGGCGACGTTGCGGTGGCCCGTCGTTCAGATAGGAGTAGACCGTGCGCCGGGTGACACCGACGGTGCGAGCAATGTCCATGACGGTTGCACCCTTCGCGTGGAGGTCGCAGACCGCTTCGTACTTCGCGTGCCGCAACGCCAATCGGCGCGCACTTTCTGCCTCGGCGCGTTGCTCCCACAGGTGCGGTGCCAGATTCCGGCGTTTTCCCTGATACATCGCATCATCGACTGGTGGGCTCGTCTGGGCCTCACCGGGCGCGACTACTGTAGCGATACAGGCGGCTGCCGCCTGCTTGAGAAGCGCCCCTTTATGCAGCAGGAACTTCTCCAGCGTTTCCGCGAGATTGTCGATCAGGTGCCAGCGGTCCGCGACCTGGATCGCCTGCGGCGCACCACGGGCGATCCCATCGGCGTACAGGCCACTTCGATCGCGCGCCGCGACCTCGATGGAGGGATGCGCTTGGAGCCACGCGGCAACACTGTCGGCGGATCGCTCGGGAAGCAGATCGATCACCCGATGCCGCTCCAGGTCACAGACGATACTGCCGTAGCGCAGGCCGCGCTTGTAGGACCAGTCATCCACGCCAATGACGCGCGGCATACCAGGATGAGGCACGGGCGCAGCGCGGATCAGGCGCAGCAGCGTATCGGGACTTGTCGGCATCCCGAGGCCTCGGGCCAGACGCGCCCCAGCTTCGCCGCCGAGGGCAAAGCCACCCTGCTCCAGCGCGTGCTGCAAGGGCAGGCTGCGGCGGGCGAACGGGGCAGCGAGGTCGGGGAATCGCTCGGCGAAAATCTGTCGCGGACATTTCGGAGCCAGGCAGCGGAAGCGACGCACGCGGACGGTGAGCACGACGCGCTGGCCACTGATCGGGAGGTCGGCGAGGGTGCGATGGTAGCGTGAGTGCACCCGCCGGGAGCGGCGGTGGCAGAGTGGGCAGCGAGCGCTACGTCGTTGGACCGCGACGCGGAACGTGACGCCCTCCGGGCCAATCGTGATGTGCTCGATGTGCAGCGACTTGAGATGCGGGAAGAGATGTTTGGTGCGCATGGAAAACCTTCATGGTGACGGGCTCGTGGCGGAAACTACCGTATGCGTATAGTGTATTCCTCGTCGTCATCGAGAGTGCGGGAGAACCCCCATCACATGACGAGGTATGGCTGAGACCTGCTGGAAGAGCGTCGGCTCGATCCCGACCGTCCAGCAGACGAACATGAGAATAACTCGATCGGCAAGGGAGGTGGTTCGACAACGATAAAGACCCAGTCAGCGCGATGCAACTCAACTTGTGGCTATACGGCGAAATGTCCTCTTTTCAGCACAGGGGAGGACGCAGCGTAGCGATGCTATCGGATTGGCGGAGGGAGGATGATTATATCACTTTACCAGACTGCGTCGTACAATATTCTTTTTACGACGTTACGTATTTAGGACGATAGGGAAGGTGCTCTATTCTCTCTTCGGCATCTACCTTTTCCGTCGCGCACAGTGTGCACCGCTCCGCTACCGACAGATTCGCGACCAGCGGGATGACGACAATTCACCGACCGTGGCTGCGAGATTTCGACAGTGCTCGTGCAGCGTGCTCTGCCTTGGCGTCGCGCTCGATCCGCTCGCGCTCACGCTCGGCGCGCTCATCCGCCACGATGGCCGCGATCTCCCTTTTGCTCTTCGGCGGCTGCAATGCGGGGATGGATTGATAGCCGTCGGCGAGGGTCGGTGCAGGCTTGTGGCCCGATCGTCGTTGACGCGCGAGCTGCCCCTCCGCCCGCACCTCCTCGACCGCTGCGGTTACCTCCGCCATCACGTCGTCCGGGTCATGGTTGGCATTGTCCGCCTGCAACTCCTCGATCATCGCCCACGCGATGCGCGGATCGTCGGGGCTGCGCTCTCTCTTCATGGCATCGCGACCATGGGGGAAAGCGATTCATCCACCGGCTTGTCATGGCGACGAATCTGCACGGCAAGGGAGAAATCCGCCCCGAGGGCCGACACGTAGCGCCGCAGGCTCGTCAGCGTGTAGGCGTCGTACCCCCGCTTCTCCATCCGTGCCACCTGCGCCTGGGAGACCCCGAGGCGCTGGGCAAGTTCCTGCTGCGTCAGTCCTGCTTGCTGTCGTGCTTCCACCAGTTGCAGCCAGAGGGCGCTCTTCGCCGCTTCTTCCGCGTAGATGCTCTGATACTCGGGATTGGCCCGCAGCCCCTCCCGCCATGCCTGATAACTGGCGTGTCCTTGCGTTGCCATGTTCTCTTCTTTTGCCATTCGTTCATTCACCTCCTTCATCTGCCAGAAACCGCGTCAGTCGGGTCTGTGCCAGGTCAATCTCGCGCCGTGGGGTCTTCTGCGTCTTCTTCTGGAAGCCATGCAAGAAGAGGATGCGTCGTCCCGGGAGGAAGGCGTAGAGCAGTCGGAAAATGTTCGTATTACTCTCGCGGCGCAACTCCCAGATCGGTCCGTCCAGATGCTTGACGAGCGGTTCGCGTGCCTGTGTATTGCGAACAAGCAGTTGTTCGATCGACCAATCGAACCGCGCCTGCGTGCGCAGATCGAGTGAACGGAGAAACGCCCCGACCGGATCACTGCCGCTTGGTTCGGTAAAGAAGACGATTGACCAGGCCGCTTGTCCCACCATATACGCATATTAGTATATTCGTGGCGTTGGTGTCAAGTCGCTTTTCTGCCCTTATGCGCCAACGCGTTCTCTTCTCCGGTCGGCTATCGTTCCTTTTCTCCTTTCTCCGCAAGGGGAAGCACTGTCTTCCCCTTGTATCAGGTAGACTTCTTCTCAGATACGACGCCATTGATTCTATCCCATCCTCTTTGGTGAGAGAGAAAGCGAGATTCCCGTGGGACGCATTGACGAGACCCGCCGCGTCTCCCGCCTGCTCGATATCGCGTGGCGCATTGCCGCCGCGCCGCGTCACTGGACGCGCAAGCGACTGGCCGCACACTACGAGGTCAGCGAGCGGCAGATCACGAGCGATCTCACCGTCATGCGGCACGGTTTGCATTGGCAGGTGCAGACAAGCCATACGGGATACTACTTCGATCCCGTGCCAGCCGTCCCCGGCGTGCAGTTCACGCTGCCCGAAGCGCTCGCCCTCCTCCTCGCCGTGCGCGCGAGCATGGCGCTCCCCGGTGTCGGCTCCGTCGAACTGACAGCGGCAATCGCCCGTCTTGCCTCGCTCGTGCCGCCGCAAATCCAGGCGCTCGTCGCCCTGCCGGAGTCACCAACATCGCCGAGGGAGCAAACGCTGCGCACGCTGCAACTCGCGCTCGGTCAGCGGCGCCGCGTCCATCTGACCTATGAGACCGCGTCTCGTGGTGGGGCGATTACCGAGCGCGACTTCGACCCGTACGCGATCTTCCCGTATGGTCGCTCGTGGCATGTGATTGGGTACTGCCATCTGCGCGACGCCATCCGCGACTTCAAAGCGGATCGCATCGCCGCCGTCGCCCCACGCGTGACCCTCTACGAGATTCCGGCCGAATTCAATGTCGCCGATTTCCTCGGCGCGGGGTGGGGATTGATGCGCGACACCGGCGAACCCGCACAGGACGTGATTCTCCGCTTCTCCGCACTGGCAGGCCGTTGGGTGCGGGAAGAGCGCTGGCACACGACGCAGGAAATCACCGACGAGCCGGACGGTCATATCCGCTTCACCGTGCGCACCCCGCTCACACCGGAATTCCGCCGCTGGGTCTTCCATTACGGCTCCGAAGTCGAAGTTCTCCTGCCTCAATCGCTCCGCGACTGGATGCGAACAGAAGCAGAAACGGTCGCGGCGCGCTACGCCGCTGAAACGGGAGCAGAGCATGTCCGTGACTGAGCCATTCCTACCCGCGCTTGTTCTCTGGGCCAAGACTCCGCGCACTGCGGACGAGATAGCGCGCTACGGTCCCGACGCAACACACGCCCTCCTCTATCACCTTCTTGATGTCGCCACGGTAACGCGCGTGCTCTACACTCACCTGCTCTCCCCGGCGGCACGACAGCGTATTGCGACGGGGCTGGGGATGGATAACACCAACGCGGCTACGTGGATCCCCTTCCTCGCGGGGTTACACGACCTCGGCAAGGCGTCGCCCGTCTTCCAATTCTGCGCGCAGTCGGCGGTGGTCAAGAATCGGGTGAGTGACGCAGGCTTTTCGGAGCCGCAGCCGAATAACCCGACGCGACACGGCACGATCAGCACACTCCTGCTGCGGGATCTCCTCAAGGAAGAACATGGATGGAGTGGCACCGACGCACAGACGATGGCCGTTGCGATCGGCGGGCATCACGGCGTCTTCCCCGGTGCGGACACATTTAGCAAGGAAATCATCGCATACGCGGCAGGCCGGAAGTTGGGAAACCCACGCGCGGAAGCGCACTGGGCGACGGCGCAGACAGCCCTCGTCGCACGCCTGCGCGACGCGCTCGGTGGCGTCCCGCATTTCCGCCCCGCGCGACTCGATCCGGCGGCGATGATGGCGTTCGCGGGACTCGTCTCCGTCGCGGACTGGATTGGCTCGACGGAACGCTTCTTCCCCTTCACCGCCATCCCCGCTGTGGACTGGGATGCCGCAATCGCGTCGTATCTTCGCGATGTTGAAGCGAAGGCGATGAGGGCGTTCGCCCGTCTCCAATGGTACTCGCCGCCTATACTGGAAGATATGCCGGATTTCGCCACGCGGTTCGAGATCGAAACGCCGAATGCAATGCAACTGCTCGCGGACGAAGCGATTGGCCCGCGCCTCGATTCCCCCGGTCTCATCATCATCGAAGCCCCGATGGGGCAGGGAAAGACCGAGGCCGCCCTTGCCCTCCTCGAGCACGCGACGATCCGGCAGGGCCTCGGCGGCGCGTATATCGCCCTCCCGACGCAGGCGACGAGCAACCAGATGTTCGTGCGCGTGCGCGAACACCTCGAACGCCGCCTTCGGGGACACGGCGAGCGGGTGAATCTCATGCTCCTACACGGGCATGCCGCCCTCTCTGAAAACTTCGATGACCTCAAGAAGGCGACCGCAGCCGATCCGTCACCGGACATCTCCCCCACGGGGCTCGCGGAAGATGAGCGAGGCAATGCGCTCGCGGTCATGGCGGCATCGTGGTTCACATATCGCAAGCGCGGACTGCTCGCACCGTGGGGTGTCGGCACCGTGGATCAGGGGCTGCTCGCCGTCCTCCAGACGCGCCACGTCTTCGTCCGGCTCTTTGGCCTCGCTCACAAGGTCATCGTCATTGACGAGGCGCATGCGTACGATACCTATATGACGACATTACTCGAACGCCTTTTGGAATGGCTCGCCGCTCTCGGCTGCACCGTCGTTATCCTCTCTGCAACGTTGCCGCGACAGCGACGCGACGACCTGATCCACGCCTATGCGCGCGGCGCGCGGGTGCCGGACGCCGACACGCTCACGGTTCCGGATGTCGAATATCCTCGCCTCACATCTATCATCGGCGGTGCGGTCGACGCGGTGGCCGTGCCGGTCAACGAAGCGCCTAAGCAGATCGCGCTCCGGTGGCTCCCTGCACCACTTATCGTGGATGGGGATTGCGCGTCCCTCGCGGACCTGCTGATCGAACGCCTCGCGGCGGGTGGCTGCGCGGCGGTCATCTGCAACACCGTGCGCCGTGCGCAGGAGGTGTATCGCACTCTCAAAGTCCACTTCGCCGCATTGCCGGACGCCGAACGACCCGCGCTCGACCTCTTCCACGCCCGCTATCGCTTCATCGAGCGGGCCGAACGAGAGAAGCGCGTCCTTGATCACTACGGCAAACCGGGACCGGACGGCACATCACCGCATCGCCCCCCACGCTCGGTCCTTGTCGCCACGCAGGTGATCGAGCAGAGCCTCGACCTCGATTTCGACCTGATGGTGAGCGAACTTGCCCCGGCGGACCTTGTGCTGCAACGGGCGGGCAGGCTTCATCGGCACAAACGCGGTCAGCGCCCCGCACCCGTCGGGACACCAACACTCTTCCTCGCACCGCCCGAAACAGTGGATGCCGAAGGCGTGCCGCGCTTCGGTCCCTCCGGCTACGTCTACGACCCGCATATCCTCCTTCGCTCATGGCTCGCACTCGGCAAGCCCGACGGCAATACTCGCGAGAAACTCGTGATTCCTGACGATATTGAACTGCTGATCGAAGCAGTCTATGACGATAATGCCTCCTGCCCCTCGGAGGACCCTGGCATTCGCGCATATTGGGCGGAGACACGCGCACAGCAACAATACGCGCGGGCGGCGGAAATCGAGGAGGCGACACGGCGTTACGTGAAGCAACCACACTATCGCGGGTACTTCGGGAACATCGCGGGCGTGAGCGAACTTGATGAGGATGATCCCACGCTGCATGAGAAAGTGCAGGCACTGACACGCCTTTCGGACGCAAGTGTGTCCGTTGTTCTCCAGTATCCTGACCAGCGTGAGGGGTGGGACGCGCGGCAGATTCCGCTGCAACCCGAAGCGCACGATTGGTTACGGTGTGCAGTGCGTGTCACCGGGCGGCGAGAGGTACGCTGGCTCTTGCGCGTCGCACAAATCCCGAAGGGATGGGAGCAATCCCAACTACTACGGTATCACTACACGGTGCCGCTCGATGCGGGCGGGGCGTTCGAAGCGGAGGGCAAACGGCTTGTCTACGACCGCGAGATCGGATTGGTCTTTCCGCGCGATGAGGAGGAGTGATGGTCACATATAATTTGTTAGAAGAACGCTGGATTCCTTGCACGATGCGGGACGGTACAGCAACCCATGAAAGCATCAGCACCGTGCTAGAACACGCACACGAACGCATTGAAATTACGACGTCATCTCCTGTCGTCACGATCGCTCTGCATCGGCTTCTACTCGCGGTAATCCATCGGGCACTTCGCCCGCAGTCCGCTGCTGCAGGCCCTGCTGATGCAGACGAATGGGAAAAACTCTGGCAACGCGGCGCACTCGATATGACTGTGATCGGCGGCTATCTCGATAGTCAGCGCGCGTATTTCGATCTCTTCGATACGGTTCGCCCGTTCTATCAAGACCCCACCCTTGATGTACAGTATGCCCGCTCGGTCACAAGTCTTACCCATGAGATGACCACAGATGGTGCAATCCTCTTCGACCACACAACGCCAGCAGACAACGCAGCGTTCACTCCCGCACAAGCGGCTCGATACCTCGTGGCTTACCACGCGTTCGCCCTTGGCGGAAGGGTCACGTTCGAAAAGGGGCAGAATGGGGATGTCTACGGATCGGCGGATGCAGGACCACTCACGAAAGGCGCACCCATTCTTGTTCAAGGAGACACGCTGTTCCAAACACTGATGCTCAATCTCGTACGGTACGACCGGACGGACGATGAACCATTTACGATGAGCCCAGATGATCTTCCTGCGTGGGAACGTACTGTGCCGACCCGTGCCGAGGATCGCCTTCCCCTCGGCTATCTCGATTTCCTCACTTGGCAAAGCCGACGTATTCGCCTGTATCCGGAAACTGGAGATTCAGGTGAGATCGTCGTCCACCGTGTGACCGCCATGAAAGGTTATCAATTTCCCGAATTAGGCTCTCGATTCACGCGCGAGACAATGCTGGCCTTTCGCGTGAATGCTAGAGCGACGAAGAAGGAGGACCCTTATCCGGCAGTCGCCCTGCAACGCGAACGATCCGTTTGGCGCGATAGCAATGCATTATTCTTCGCTGTATCTAAGGAGCGACCGCGTACATTGCGATGGTTGGAAGAGTTGAATGCCGCATCTGTGCTCCACTCATCGCAGGCCTATCATCTTGATGTCTATGGGCTGTGTGTTAGTCGTGGGAGTGTCTTCTTCTGGCGGCACGAGCGGCTGCCGCTCCCTCTCGCGTACCTGAACGACGGAGACTTACGTGCCATTCTCGATATCGCACTTCGATTGGCTGAGGGTGTTGGGCACGCGCTGTGGATCGCGGCGCATCGGTTCGCGTGCTGGATGTTTGTGCCAGAGCCGAGCGTCGATGGAAAAGAGTCTGATCGCAGGAAGCAGTACGCGGACAAGACAGGCCGGGGGAAGCAGATCAAGGATCTCCGAAATGCGCTCGCCCCAGGTCGCCGCTATTGGCCAATGCTCGACTCGTCATTTTCCACTTTCCTTGTCGCGCAGGCAGAGGAGCGTGCCAGAGATGGGACAACAGGGCAGATCACTATTGGCCCTGCCTTTCGCCGATGGAGCGATGCGGTCCAGCGCGCGGCGTGGTCGGATTTTCATGCCATGTTTGGCACACTCGCGCCGACTCCAGCGTCGTTTCAAGCGTGGGCATTCGCCGAACGGCAATTCGTCTCGGGGCTAAGTAAGACAATGGAGGCGGCAGGTGTGCCGGAAAGCGATTTGCACATGAAAGGAGAGGAGATGGTACCAGATGACGCGTGACCGAAGTTTCATTGATTGGCTCATTGGCTTTGCCCGACGCCGCAAAACGGACCCAAATGCGCGTGCCGCCCTCGCTATTCTCCGGCGGGGGTTGGGCAAGGAACCCGGTACCGCGACGGAAATGTACCCTTATGTCGTGCCGTTCCTACAGGGAACGAAGGATGAACCAGCGGTGCGCGATGATCGCGAGGAGGGACGATACTATCTGATTGCATCACTCTTCGCCCTCCACGCATCATCGCTCGTCCCTCCATCCGATCCACCGAGGAATCTTGGGGCGTCGTTCTACCTCCTACGCAACGCCATCCCAGAGCAGGACCGTGGACAGAGCGTGGATCGCAGGTTCGCCGCGCTGTTAGCCTGCGACACAGACGCACTCATGACGGAACTTCGATATGCCGTCCAGTTGCTCGCCGATATTCCTATTGATTGGTATGCGCTCTTTAGCGACATACGTCGCTGGGAATATCAGCGGAACCCGGTGCAACGTGCGTGGGCACGGGCCTATTACCGTGACCGCCCGGACGTTGCCGCTGTCAGTGATCCGAGGTTCGAGAGCGAGATACCGTGACGGTCGCCATTCAAGTGAAAGGACACACTACGATGAAGATCGAGTTGCACGCCATTCAGAGCTTCGCCCCCAGCAATCTCAACCGCGACGACAACGGCGCACCAAAGAGCGCGATGTTCGGTGATTACCGACGCGCGCGCATCTCCAGCCAGAGTCTCAAGCGCGCCATGCGTGACGCATTCGGCGATGATGCAGATCTAAAAGGCTATCGGACGAAACTGATTGTCGCGAAACTGAAGGACCTGCTCACCTTGCGTGGTATGAGCGCGGAGGATGTGCTTGTAGCTGCGAAGGCGGCGGTGGAGGCATTGAACTTAAAGCTCGTCACCGGTGATAAGACAGAGTTTCTCCTCTTCGTGAGCGATCAGCAACTCGAAGAAATGGCGGACACGATCAGCGGGAATGCCAACGTCTTCCTATCAACCGCAGGAAACAAGAGCGATCAGCGTGCCAAACTGCTTCTACCTTTGCTGAAGCGTGGTCACTCTGCGGATATTGCCCTGTTTGGGCGGATGATCGCTTCGTCGGATCGCGCGGAGTTGAATGTGGACGGTGCCACACAGTTTGCACATGCCATCTCGACACACCGCGCCGATGTCGAATATGACTACTTTACCGCCGTAGACGATCTCCAGTCCGACGAGGAACCCGGCGCCGGTATGCTCGGTCATATCGCATTCAATGCCGCATGTGTCTATCGCTACGCAAGCGTCGATACCTCGCAGCTCTATAAAAATCTCGACAACGATACTCCTAAGATGCAACGGGCGCTGCAGGTGTTCCTCCACACATTTATCACTGCCGTTCCGTCTGGCAAACAGAACAGCATGGCGGCGCATAATCCACCCACGTTCGTCCTCGCTGTGGTGCGGGACAGCGGCAACTGGTCGCTCGCGAATGCCTTTGTCCGGCCTGTCCGCAAGGGTAACAATACAGATGTCGTCACCGATTCAATCAAGGCGCTGGATACGCACTGGGGTGACCTGACCACCGTGTATGGCACCGATGGTACCACTGACATTTGTTGCATCGCGGTGGGAGATGACGCGCGTGGCGCGCTCAGGGTTCTCAAGGAAGCGCGCGTGGACACACTAAAGGAACTCATCGCGCGTATCCTTGCGGCGGTGCCGGAGTGCCAAGCATGACAACGTTGCTTCTTCGACTGGCAGGACCAATGCAATCGTGGGGAACGCAATCCCAGCACACGGATCGTGACACGGGCATGGAGCCGTCCAAGAGCGGCGTGATCGGCCTATTCTGTGCCGCCCTCGGTATGTCCCGCGATGACGATACCGTTTCCTACCGAGGAAGCGTGATCACACTTGCAGAACTTGCCATACTCCCGATGGCAGTCCGCGTCGAGCGCGAAGGGGCAATGGGGAAAGACTATCACACGGTTGGCGGTACACACCTGCGTGTTGACAAAATGCGTGGATATGGCGTTGCGAAAGCAAATGGGAATAGAGCTGAACCTGTCGTCTCGCAACGGTTCTACCTCGCGGACGCCGATTTCCTCGTCGGGTTGGAGGGGAAGATGGATCTCCTCGCCCATCTCCACGCCGCGCTGCAAGCGCCCTGCTGGCAACTCTCCCTTGGCCGCAAGTCCTTTGTCCCCGCCCTCCCCGTCCATGTCCCGGACGATCCCACCCACTACGGCCCCGCCCTACGCGCCGCGCCGCTCCTCGATGTCCTGAACGGCGAGTCATGGCGCGTCCGGCGCGTCAACGAACCGGTTCCGGGCCGCCTCCGCCTCGTGTACGACCTCGACGCGACCGGCGCGCGGGGCGCGGACGACATAGCAGTGCAGGCACGGCGGCAGGACGTGCCGATTTCCTTCGCCATCGCGCGCCGGGAATACCGCACGCGCACCGTCGCAATCACCACGATCCCGAACCCATCATTCGCCGAGAAAGGGGGCGAACCCGATGTATCTCTCCCAGTTGCACGCTGACCTGCGTGACCGAGACGCGCGGCGCGCGCTCGGCGATTGCCATATCCTGCACACGACGCTGATGCGCGCCTTCCCCACCCTGCCGGGGGAGCCGAATCCGCGCGCGGCGGTCGGGCTGCTCTACCGCGTCGAGCCATCACGGGAGGCGCGCGTTTGCATCCTCGCCCAGTCCGTCACCGAGCCGGACTGGTCCCGCCTGCCCGCGTGGTGCGCCGAGGACGAAACCAAGTCTGTCGCCGCCCTCTATGACCGCATCGTGGCGGACCAGACCCTCACTTTCCGCCTGCGCGCCAATCCGACCAAGTACACCGGCGACCGGCCCGAGGGCGGCGGCCATCTCATCAATGTCCACCGTGCGGCACTGACCGATCCGGTGAAGCAAATCGAATGGCTCACCCGCGCGGGCGGGCGTGGCGGCTTCGAGCCCATCTCGGTCCGCGTCGCCCGCCGCGACATGGACGGTGCAGTGATCAACACCGTGGACGTGCCGGATGTCCGCATCGTGCCGGAGCCCGATGTACGGGGAAACGGTGGGCGCACCCTCGGTTCCGTGCGCTTCGAGGGACGCCTCACCGTGCGCGACGCCACCCAATTTCGCCGCACGCTCGCGGACGGCGTCGGGCGCGGCAAGGCATACGGCTTCGGCCTGCTCTCGATCGCCCCGGCACGTCGAGAGGCCGACGATGGGGAATAATCGCCCATAGATTCGTCGCCGACCACTGATCCACAGCACCTTCACAACTGAGGAGCACGACATGAGCACGAGCATGGATCTGCATCTGCTGCCCAAAATTCGCGATGGCTGGAGTTACCTCTACGTCGAGCACGCAAAGATCGAGCAGGAGGCCAAAGGGATCGCGATCTACGACGCGAACGGCAAGGCGCCGGTCCCGTGCGCCTCTCTCGCCCTGCTCATGCTCGGCCCCGGCACGAGCGTCAGCCACGCCGCGATCCGCGCCCTGGCGGACAACGGCTGCCTCGTCGTCTGGGCGGGCGAGGAGGGCGTGCGCTTCTATGCACAGGGGATGGGCGAAACGCGCTCCGCCGCGCGACTGTTGCGGCAGGCGTGGCTCGTCTCCGACCCCGCACGACGGCTGGCGGTTGTGCGGCAGATGTACGAGCGCCGTTTCCCCGATCCTCTCGATCCCAATCTGACCCTGCAGCAAATTCGCGGCAAGGAGGGAGTCCGGGTTCGGGATTCATATGCGCATGCCAGCCGTGAGGCGGGTGTCGAATGGCAGGGCCGGTCGTACCGGCGCGACTCCTGGGCGAGCGCCGATCCTGTCAACCGCGCGCTCTCATGCGCCAATAGTTGCCTCTACGGCATCTGCCACGCGGCGATCGTCTCCGCCGGGTTCTCGCCCGCCCTCGGCTTCATCCACACCGGCAAGATGCTCTCGTTCGTCTACGACATCGCCGACCTCTACAAGGCGGACATGACGATCCCGCTCGCCTTCAAAGTCGCGGCCGACGGGAAGGAGAAACTGGAGAGCCGGACGCGCCACGCCTGTCGCGACATCTTCTACGCCAAACGATTGCTCGCGCGGATTGTGGATGATATTGACGCGGTGCTCACGATTCCGGCCATTGAGGCGCCGGACTTCGATGCCGATTCCGCCGCGCCCGGTGGACTATGGGATCCCGACAAGGGCGAAGTCGCAGGCGGCGTGAATTTCGCCGACGAACCGGAGGAGGTGTAACGATGGTCGTGCTGATTCTCGAGCGCGTCCCGACCAGCCTGCGCGGTGAACTGACGCGCTGGATGCTCGAACCGAAAGCGGGAGTCTTCGTGGGCAAACTCTCGGCGATGGTCCGGGAGCGGCTCTGGGAAAAGATCTGCGGAGGCATGGGGGATGGAGCCGGGATGCTTTTCTACAGCGCCGACAACGAACAGGGATTCACGATCCGCTACTGGGGGGACACGACGAAGCGGATTATAGACTTCGAGGGCCTTTCGCTTGTGCAGATCCCCGTATAGCGGCGAGAATGTCAGTATCGTCCCCACGCACGCGGGGGTGAACCGCCGCCACGCATCGAGGGCCAGGCTTGGCAAAGATCGTCCCCACGCACGCGGGGGTGAACCGGCGAGCGAGCTGCCGTACTTCTTGGCGGCGTCATCGTCCCCACGCACGCGGGGGTGAACCGCCATCGCGCTGGCAGCCACCGCCAATCTCGACATCGTCCCCACGCACGCGGGGGTGAACCGCGGTCCAGCAGTTGAACACGCGAGCGGTTGCCATCGTCCCCACGCACGCGGGGGTGAACCGGGTAGATCGAGGCCAGCCGTCGGGGACGTGCTATCGTCCCCACGCACGCGGGGGTGAACCGGCGCGCTGGTTGCGCCGGGACGGCCCGTTCGCATCGTCCCCACGCACGCGGGGGTGAACCGCGCACCGTTGCCTCGCAGCGCTCCCACAG
>JALYUS010000599.1 GCA_030853625.1 Chloroflexota bacterium | reverse complement strand
GCCCACGACGGAGGAGCGCGACTACTTTGTGCGGGCCTATCCCATCATCCACGAATCGCTCCAGCATCTGCGCATCCCCGAGGCACGCGATGCTGAACCGGCGCTCATCTATCCGGCGGACAACCGGACTCAATGAGGAAGTAGCCGCCGATGCTTTCCTTCGTCTCGGCGTATGGGCCGTCCACGGCGCCCTGTCCGCTGCGCATGCGGACGGTGCGTCCGCCGCCCGCCAGTTGCTCCCCGCCGAGATAGCGCCCCTCGCTGCGGAGTTTGTCTGACCAGACGAAATACTGCTGCAATGTCTGCTGCATCTGCTCCGGCGTGAAGTTCCGTAATGCCTCGTCTCCACCACGGATGAGCAATGCGAAGCGTGCCATGTCTCTCTCCTTTTCTTATCGCTACCAGCCGGACGGCGCGCGTTTGCGTCGTTCAATGAGATGACGAATGGCGGTGCGCGTATTCGACATCATCTCGTGCCATAGCGATTTTACATTTCCATCGCCGCATGCAAAGGTTCATGGCGTAGGATCGTTGGTGACGATAGCGGCCCGGTCGCGATCATGCCGCGTCATTCGCGGATTCAGGAGGCGAACCATGCAGGGAACAATTGTCGTTCCACCCGGCGCCCCGCCGCTCGATGCGCCGACGGCGGTAGATCGCGCGGGCCGATGGCTCTGGTTCGCGCTGCTCTTCATGCTGATCTCCGTCAGTATCGGCCTGAACTGGGATCGCGCGTGGCACGCCCAAAATAAATTCGAGACGTTCTACTCGCCGCCGCACGTCTTCATCTACCTTTCGACGATCATCACGATCCTGCTTGTCGCGGTGATTACCTTCTCGGCGCAGTTGCGCCCGTGGTTCGGGACGGCCTTTCGGATGCGCCTCTTTCCCTTCCCGGTACCGGGCGCGCTCGTGATTACCGCCGGGGGGCTGACGATGCTCGGCTTCGCAGGTCTGGCGCTCGACAATTACTGGCACACGCATTTCGGCCTCGATGAAACGAACTGGTCCACACCACACGCGATGCTTGGCTGGTCGTGGTTCGTCGCGATGCTCGGTTTCATCTCCTGTCGCCTCGCGCTCCGCCCGTACCGACCGCTGCGCTGGTTCACGGCGGTCGCGCTCGGCTGGCTGATTCTCGCCTTCTCGGCGACACCGTTCCTCGGCCCATTCCAGAACAACACGACCCCGGCAAAAGTCGAGGCGCAGACGCGCGCGATCGCGGCCTTCCCCGTTCTTGCGAATAACAGGGGCATTCAGCATGTCCAGCGGATTTTTCATGCCGCCAACCTGACGCGCACCAACCCGGCCTTTCTGCTACTCGGCGCGCTCTGGGTCGGTGTCGCGCTCGCCCTCGTGCGCCGTGTGGATGGGCGGCTATGGGTCTTTCTCGCGACGGTCGGCATCTTTTCGTTCTTCCAACTGACGGGCAATC
Organism: Chloroflexota bacterium; assembly: GCA_030853625.1. Classification (GTDB taxonomy): domain Bacteria; phylum Chloroflexota; class Chloroflexia; order Thermomicrobiales; family JALYUS01; genus JALYUS01. The sequence goes on along the minus strand of JALYUS010000599.1, from coordinate 1,597 downwards.
ATGCGGCCGCCGTGCGCCTCGACAAATGGCTACCGATCTCGCGCGATGCCGCGACATGGCTCCCGCTGCCGATCTTTCCCGCTGCGGTCGCGCTGGTCATCGCGCTGCGTTTCGGCCTGCGGGAGTGGTGGGCGTGGACGGTGGCGGGTGCGGTCTTTGCGGTCCTTATCTCCCTGACGTGGGGCACGGGGCGCCCCGTGTCACTTCTCCTCGTGCCGGTCGCCGTGCCAGTGACGATGGTGGGCGCGGGCCTCGGCAACCGAATTGCCCGGATGCTCGAAAACCCGATCGCGTCGGATGTGCGTCTGATCGTGCCGCTGCTCGGCGTCACCTCGCCGCTTTTGCTCGGCCTCGTGGACCTCTATCTGCGCAAGACGATTGCGTGAGAACCTGAACCCCTCAATATCTTCTGTTGTCGCTGCGGTTGCACGCTTTTTGCGGGACGCATACACTCGTCGGACGAGTGAGCGTCGCGGCGCCGCGAATCGGGAAGACAGAATGGAAGGAAACATCATGGAATTGGATCGCTCTCAGTTGGTGATGGTCAAGGCGGAGCCGTTCAATGCCGAAACGCCCCTCGATGCGCTTCGCGAGCCGTTGACGCCGACATCGCTGCACTATGTCCGCTCCAACTTCTCCTTGCCCGATCATCCGGGGACGCTCACTATCGGTGGCGCGGTCGAACAGCCGCTAACGCTGACCCTCGACGAACTCCGCGCCATGCCCGCGACGACACTGACCGTTACTCTCGAATGCGCCGGTAATGGCCGGATCGGTCTGATGCCCCTCCCGACCGGCGAGCCGTGGGCCGGCAACGCGGTCGGTACCGCGCGCTGGACGGGCGTGCCACTGCATCTGCTTCTGGAGCGGGCCGCCCCCCGCGCGGACGGTGTCGAAGTCTTCTTCGGCGGGGCCGATCACGGCCCGTACAAGGGTGGCCCGGACATCGCCTTTGGTCGCTCCCTGACGCTCGAACGCGCGCGCGATCCCGCAACGCAGGTTCTCGTTGCCTGGGCAATGAACGATGCACCGCTCCCCCCCGACCACGGCGCTCCGCTGCGCCTGTTGACGCCCGGTTGGTATGGCATGGCGTCGGTCAAGTGGCTGGCCCGCATCGAGGTGTTGACGACGCCCTATGAGGGGCAGTTCCAGACCAAATCCTATCAATTCGAATGGCCGGACCGCGCGCGCGAAGCGGTGACGACGATCTTACCTCGGGCCTTTATCACCGATCCCGCGTCCGGTGATGTATTGTCGCGCGGCCCGTACACCGTCCGCGGCAAAGCATGGTCCGGTACCGGCCCGATCACGGCGGTCGAAGTGAGCATAGACGGGGCGGGAGAGTGGCAGCCCGCCCACGTCGCGCCACCGGTCGGCCCCTATCAGTGGCAGGAGTGGCATTTCGATTGGAGTGGCGCTGAACCTGGTCGGCATGCCCTCCGTGTCCGTGCGACCGATGCCGCAGGAAATTGCCAGCCCGACAGCCCGGCGTGGAATCGCCTCGGCTACGGCAACAACGCGGTGCAAGTGCTGACGATTGACGTGCGATAAGGCCATGCGGCATCGCATTGCAGAAAGAGGGCGCCGATGAGCATGA
>JALYUS010000553.1 GCA_030853625.1 Chloroflexota bacterium | reverse complement strand
GGTTACGCGTGTCGGCCTTACCAACCGCATCTGTTTTGGGAGTGGGCGCTTTTTGAAAAGGCGCGCAGGGGGAAGTCCGGTGCGAGTCCGGCGCTGTCCCGCAACGGTATCCGACTTTTGAGTCGTCAGCCCGACCACCCGCCGCTCCCCGGATTCGTCACCCTTCGCGTGAAAGGAGACGGACGATGGCGCCCGCGCCATGTTACGTCCCTCGCCCAGTTCCGTAAGGACCGGCGGGGGACTTTTTTTAGTGCTGAGTGGGCGCATGCTATGCGCCCCTACGCCAAAGGTTGCTCCTCTCTGCTTTGCTCGGAAGCAAAGGAGAGGGGTTGGAGGGTGAGGTTTCCATGCGCACACGAATCGGAACACTGCTCGCACTGCTCTTGATCGCGCTCATGGTGGTGGCAAACACGCCGGTCGCGGCGGCGACAGCACCGGAGGCGACGAACGCGCTGGTCTATCTACGCGCGCAACAGAACGCGGACGGCGGCTACCCCGGCTTCTCCGGGCCGGCGAGCGATCCGGGCAGCAGCGCGGACGCGGCGCTCGCCTTCGTCTCGTCGGGCGTGTCGCTCGGTGATGTCAAGAAGGGTGACACAAGCCTGCTCGATTACCTCCACGCGAGTGCGCCCGGCCTGAAGACCGGCCCGGCGGCGAAATATCTGCTCGTCGCCGCAAATATCGGCGAGAATCCGGCAGCGTTCGGTGGCGCGGACCTTGTCAGCCTCAGCACCGCCGAGAAGAGCGTGGACGGCGTCTACGGCAACTCGTATTTCACCCATGCCCTCGTCATCCTCGCGCAATCCATCGCGCAATCGCCGGACGCGGCGAAGCAACTCGACAACGGCGTCCTGCTGCGCGCACAGCAGGTGGACGGCGGTTGGGGCTTCGATGCTAAGGGGACGAGCGACACGAACACGACCGCGATTGTCGTGCAGGCGCTCGTCGCCAGCGGGCAGGGCGGCGACGCGACGACGCGCGGCATGGCGTACATGGAAGGCACGCTGCAACCGAGCAACCTCTATCCCTTCGATGCCAAAAGCGGCGATGGCGACGCGAACAGCACTGCCTCCGTCCTCCAGGCGAAAATCGCCGCCCGCGCGAATCCCGATGAGATCACGCGGACGCGCGCCGCACTCGTCTCCCTCCAGAACCCGAGCGGCGCGTTCCCCTTCCAGAAAGCCGCGCCGGACGACAACCTCCTCGCCACCGTCCAGGCCATCCCGGCCCTCAACGGCGTCGCCTTCCCCGCGATCAAGCCGAGTTAAGGACTGAGCGGGGAGGCGACATGACTCCGATGAAGATCGCAAGACAGCATGCACGCATAAGGACCTCAGTCCTGTTTTTCGATTGGAGTGGCCTGAAAGTCCTGCTCGCCGCGCTGGTCATCCTCATTGCGCTGACGAGTGGGGCGGGACCGGCGCAGCCAACACGGGCGGCGGGGGCGGTTGGCATCGTTGTGCGGCATGGCGACGGGCGCATCCTCTACGCCTACGTCCCGCTCACGAGCGACCGGATGACGGGCGCGGAGGCGCTGCAAAAGTCGGGGCTGACGCTCAATGTCACGGCCGGTGGCGCGTACGGCACGGCGGTCTGTGCGATTGACGGCGAGGGGTGTGACGCGCCGAAGGAGAACTGTTTCTGCAAGTCCTACGGCAGTCCGTCCTTTTACTGGCATTACTACGCACGCGGCCCGGACGGCGCGTGGCGCACCGCCAGCATCGGCGCGGGCAATCGCGTCCTCCACGATGGCGATGTGGACGGCTGGTCATGGACGAGCGGTGACAGCGGACTCGCGTCTGTGACACCGGCCCAGATCGCGGCGGCGGTGCAAGCCACACCCGCACCACCCACCCCACTCACCCCAGCGCCTGCCATGACTGATGTGCCGACCGCCGCACCAACGCAAGGGGCGTCCGTCGCGACCGCTACGGTAGCCGATCAACCCCGCATCGCCGCCATTGCACCGAACGGGAGCGCGACACCGATCAACACGGCTGCGCAGCCGGCGAGCGCGCCGAAGGAACGGGCAATCGGCGGATTCCTCGCGGTTGCGGCGATCATGCTCGCGTTGCTGGCTCTCGCCCCGCTCGGTGCGCGGCGCGTACGGCGTCGGCGCGACACCAATGAATCGTCGTAACGGGGGCGAAAGGACCAGCGATGAGCGGGCGGATTGTCCTCGCGGGGAGCGCATCGAATATCGGCAAGACGACGCTCGCTGTCGGGTTGATCGCCGCGTTGCGGCGTCGCGGACTGGCGATTCAACCGTTCAAGATCGGGCCGGACTATATTGACCCGACATACCACACACTCGCCGCCGGGCTGCCGAGCCGCAATCTCGATAGCTGGCTCGTCCCGCATGACCGGCTACGCGACTGCTTCGCCCACGCCACCCGGAACGCGGACCTGGCGATCATCGAAGGGATGATGGGCCTGTATGACGGCTTGGATTACCGGGGCGAAGCGGGTAGCACGGCGGAAGTGGCAAAATTGCTCGCCGCACCAGTTGTTGTGATTCTCGATGTATCGGCGCAAGCACGGAGCGCTGCGGCAACGGCTCTCGGCTTTCAGCAACTCGACCCTGCCTTGTCTATTGCGGGTTTTATCTGTAACCGCATCGGCGGGCCTGGGCATTATTGTGGCGTGAAAGCGGCGATTGAGGAGGCAACCGGCCTCCCGGTATTCGGTGGCGTACCGCAATCGGATGCAGTTGTCATCCCGGAACGTCACCTCGGCCTTATACCAACCGGGGAGCGCCACGACCTCCGACCACTTGTGGAACAACTGGCACACATGATTGCCGAAACATGCGACCTCAATGCGCTGCTCGCCCTCGCGCGGATTGCCCCTCCGCTCGTCGCCTCAGGAAAGGACCCAGCGCTTTCCGCCAACGTAGCGCCAACGGGAGATGCCGAACGCCCGGTGATCGCCATCGCGCGCGATAAGGCATTCTCGTTCTACTACGAAGATAATCTCGATCTCCTGCGGATCGCGGGTGCAGAGATTGTACCCTTCAGTCCACTCAGTGACGCACATCTCCCAAACGGGACGGCGGGTATCTATATCGGCGGCGGTTTCCCGGAAATATACGCCGCCGCGCTCGCGGCGAATGACACGCTTCGCCAGGAAATTCATGATGCAGTGACCGCTGGGATTCCCTGCTACGCGGAATGCGGCGGATTAATGTATCTGACCGGAGCACTCGTTGACGCCATGGGCGACCGCCATCTGATGGTTGGTCTCCTGCCGGGGCATGCAATGATGACCGAGGGATGGCCCAAACTCGGGTACACAACCGTCCGCGCCCGCCGCGATACGCCGATCCTCCGCGCTGGTGAAGCAGTGCGCGGCTACGAGTTTCACTCCTCGACGTGGGAAGCCGTGCCGACAGATGCCTCGCATGCATACACCGTGTACGATGCGCGCGGGGAGCATCCGGAAGGATTTGTCCGTGGCAACCTGCTCGCCTCATATGTCCACCTCCATTTCTGGAGCATGCCTGCGCTCGCGGTGAGATTTGTCACGATGTGCAGGGAACTTGCCAAAAATCGAGCGCGCCCATGATGCCTGAACGACCCGACATCGCAATGCCGCTAGCGGATGACGACCTTTCCATGGGCGCTTCCTTACCGTCCTCGGCACTGCATCCTCTCACATGGTTCGTCTGGTCGCTTGCCTGCACACTCGTTGTCGCGACGACGCGTAATCCGCTGTATGTGCTGCTCGTGATGCTCTGCGCCGGGGCTACGTTCCGGGCCGCACGCAGCGTGCAGCCTACGGCAGGGGCGCAATGGTCGCTCGTCTTGCGCGCGGCGTGGACACTGACGACGATTGCGATCCTCTTCAACACGCTGACCGTCCATGCCGGTGATCGGGCGCTTTTCCGGTTGCCGCGCGATCTGCCGCTTGTCGGGGCGGTGATCGGTGGGCCAGTGACGCTCAATGCGCTGCTCTATGGCATTATTTCCGCGCTCGCGCTCGGCACACTGATCCTCACCTTCGCGGCGCTCAACGCGGCAGTCGGCTACGAAGAACTCCTGCGCCTCTTGCCCCGCCCGCTTACCGGCCTCGGCGTGACAATGACCGTTGCGCTCGGCTTCCTCCCGCAAACGATTACCGCGCTTGGTGAGGTACGGGAGGCGCAGGCGGTGCGCGGCCATGCGCCGGGGCGCGGGCTGCGCGGTGGCCCGTTCGGCAGCATGCCGCCGCTCGTCGTGCCGGTGCTCGCGCTCGGCCTCGAACGGGCGATCGCACTCGCGGAGGCGATGGCGGCGCGTGGGTTCGGCGTCCCACAGGCCGGCGGTGGCCGCATCCGGCGCACCGCGTACCGTGCTCACCCGTGGCGGATGCTCGACAGCGCGGTCACTGCGGGAGCGGTTATCACCGCTGTCGCTGTCGCGGCGACTGCCCTCGGTGGGAGCGCCCTGATCTACTATCCCTATCCGCGCCTGCTCTGGCCCCCATTCGCGCCGCTGGTTGGCCTCGCGTTACTGCCGTTGCTGCTACCCGCGCTCATGCTCCCGTATGCGAGGGAATTCCTACCCCCCGCCCCTCCCTCGGAGGGAGGGGCCCATGGAGAGAGCGAAGCGGGTTCCCCTTCCCTCGGAGGGAGGGGGTCAGGGGATAGGAATCCCCTCGCCTGCCTCGCCCGCGTCACCTACGCTTATCCCCACACCGCGACACCGATACTTGATGCAGTCTGTTGGGATATGTTGGACAAGGAGACGACGCTCCTGCTCGGCCCGTCCGGCGCGGGGAAATCCACGCTGCTGCGGACCTTCAATGGTCTCGTGCCGCACTTCACCGGGGGGCGGTTTGGCGGCGCGACCATCGTCGCCGGGCATGTGGCGCACTGCGAAGGGCCGCGTGGGATGAGTGCGGTTGTCGGCATGCTCTTTCAGGACCCGGAAACGGCCGCTGTCGCGCCCCGCGTCGCGGACGACATCGCCTTCGCGCTCGAACAGCATGGCATCCCACGCGCGGAGATGCGATGGCGGGTGCGGCGCGCACTGGATGCCGTCGGCATGGCGCACCTCGCGGAACGAGAGATCGCGACACTCTCCGGCGGCGAGCGGCAGCGTGTCGCGTTGGCGGCGGCGATCGTCCGCGCCCCCCGGCTGCTCATTCTCGATGAACCGACCTCGCAGCTCGATCCGGACGGCGCGCGGGCGGTGCTCGATGCGGTTGCGGCGGTCCAGACTGCTTCCGGCATGGCGGTGATGCTCGCGGAGCACCGGCTGGATCGGGTGATCGCGCGGGCAACGAGCGGGCTATTTCTCCCCGGCGATGGGTCCCTGGCGAACGGCACGGTCCGCGACACCTTGACGCGGGCGGGCGAGCAATCGGCGACCTGGGCGCCGCCCATCATCGTGCTCGGTCAGGCGCTTGGGTGGCATCCTCTCCCCCTTTCGGTCGCCGACGCGATGCCCTTCGCCGTTCGCGACGGCCTGATGGCGCTCGACTCACCGCCGATCTCAACCGCACATCCTGCCGGTGCGCCGCTGCTTACAGCATCCGGTCTTTCCGTCACACTCGGCGGGCAGCCGGTTCTCTGTGACGTTGATCTCGCGCTGTACGCGGGCGAAGTCGTCGCGGTTGTCGGTGTCAATGGCGCGGGCAAAACGACGCTTCTGCGTGCGCTGCTCGGGCTGCGTGTGCCGGATGCGGGCCGGATCAGCGTCATGGGACGCGAGGTGACGGCGGGCGTGGCGGCGCGCGGCGGGCAGATCGGTTACGTACCGCAGCAGCCCGGCACGCTGCTCTTCGCGGAGACGGTCGTGGACGAGCTCGCCTTCACCCTCCGGGCGCATGACCGACAGGCTTTTCCCACCCGCTATGGCGATGCGGACGGGCTGCTCGCCGCGCTCCGGCTCGACGGCATGGCGCACCGCTATCCGCGTGACCTCTCCGTCGGCGAGCGGGCGCGTGTGGCCATCGCCGCGACGCTCGCCGCCGATCCGCCACTCCTGTTTCTCGATGAACCGACCCGCGGCCTCGACCCGGACGCAAAGGAATCACTGATCGCCATCCTCCGACAACTGCGCGACGAGGGCCGCGCGGTGTTGCTGGTCACGCACGACGCCGAACTCGTCGCCCGCGCCGCCGACCGCGTCATCCTGCTGGACCGGGGGCGGATCGTTGCGGCCGGCCACCCGCGCGCGGTACTGCCTGGCTCGCCCTTCGCGCCCCAGATCAACCGATTGCTCGGCGGCGCCTTCTTGACCGTCGCGGATGTCCTGGCGGCGCGCCCGGCACACGAGCGGGCGGCGGTCGAAGCATGAAACGCATCACACGCTGGCGAACAACCATCGTCCTCACCGTCACATCGCTGATCGGTGTCGCCGCCTTCCTCAGCCCCTTCTGGCTGGCGCGGACGCAGACTGCCAGCGCCGATCGCACCGCGCACGGCAGCGACGCGCCGCTTCTCTTTGCGGTGATCGGTCTTCTCTGCCTCGTCGTCCTGCTCGTCGAGACGGGCGGCGGCGCGGACCCGGACGCGAAGCGGGTCGCGCTGCTCGGCGTGCTCGTCGCGGCGAATGCGGCGCTCCGCCTCCTTCCCAGCATCCTGGGGGCAAGCCCGACCTTCTTTCTGCCGATCTGCGTTGGTTTCGTCTGGGGGCCATCGTTCGGGTTCCTGCTCGGCGCGGCGAGCATCGCCGTCTCCGCATTATTGACGGGCGGCATCGGCCCGTGGCTTCCCTTCCAGATGATGACCCTCGGCTGGGTGGGGCTGACGGCGGGGGTGATGGGGAGCCTCACCCTCCGGCCCCCTCTCGTACGGAGCCTTTGCCTGGCGGCAAAGGAAGGGGGGAGCACGGCTGTAGGGGCGGTTCGCGAACCACCCTCCCTTGCTCAGTCCTCAATTATCAGCCCGCGGTCCTTCATCCTTCTGGCTCTCTTCGCCGGGGTGTGGGGATTTGGCTTCGGGGCGATCATGAATCTCTGGTTCTGGCCGTTCGCGGCGCCCGCCTCGCCCGCCGAAAGCGGCTTGTACTGGGCGCCGGGATTGGGACTGGCGGAGACAATGCGACGGTATCTTGTCTTTTACGGCGCGACTTCCGCCATCTATGACGCCTTTCGGGCGGCAGGGAACATCGCGATGTTCGCGCTCTTCGGGCGGCCCGTGCTGCTACTCTTGTTCCGCTTCCGGGATCGGTTTACGTGGCAGCCGATCACCCTCCTCCCGCTCCCGGAAACGCACGACCCATAGATGAAGGGTAGGTGTATGGGGAACGGTGGTCATGTCGCCCAGCGCGCGATGAGCGCCTCCTCGGCTTTCGTGCATCGTCCCCACTTCTTCGGCGGTCGCCACGGTGACGGAGGAACATGGTAGTGCAGCACC
>JALYUS010000549.1 GCA_030853625.1 Chloroflexota bacterium | reverse complement strand
GAGATCGCCCGCGACATCGCCGCCCTCGACCCCTACAGCCTGACACCCATCGAAGCCCTCACCAAACTCGTCGAATATCACGAGCGCGCCAAAGAACGCACCGCCGCCCCCAAGCGCGGCAAGCGGTGAATGTATGCTATCCATGGAGGATATGCGATGCAGAAATGGGAGTATTGTCGGATTCACAACAGTGGCGGTCCGGAAGCGCTAATCATCTATCGGGGAGACCGAGTACAGCGGTTTCCGGTCAAGGCGGACAAAACGCAAGGTGATCGTTCTGATATCGACGCTGTTCAACGGCTTATCGCCACACTTGGCTTGGACGGCTGGGAACTTGTCGGCTTCGAGGATTTATACACTCGCAACTGGGTCTTTAAACGTCCACTCCAATCGTGAAGGGACAACACGAATCTCTGATCCGCCTCGTCGCGACCGATCTGGATGGGACACTACTGCGCGACGATAAAACGATGTCCGTGCGGACGATTGCGGCGCTACGGCGGGTGCGAGAGGCGGGGATGGCGCTCGTCCTCGTCACCGGGCGGCCACCGCGACGGCTGAAGATCGTCGCGCGGGAACTCGGTGTGACGGGTCTCGCGATCTGCTGCAACGGCGCGATTGTCTACGACCTCGCGGCGGACGCGATTGTCGAACACAACACGCTCGCGTCCGACGTAGCGCGCCAACTCGTCGTTGCGCTGCGGGAGGCGGCGCCGGGCGTCTGCTTCGCTATCGAGCGCGGGCTGGTCTTCGGCCACGAACCCGCCTATGCCTACAAGGGCCAGATTGCCGAGGACGAACCGCCGCTCTCCGCCGATGCACACGCGCTCTGCGCCGAGGCGGTGACGAAGTTGATCGTCCGCCATCCCGCATTGCCGCTCAATGATCTGCTGCGGATCAGTCGCGGTGTTGCCGGGGAGATGGCGGCGGTGACGTATTCCGGCGCCCCGTTCGTGGAGATTTCGGCAGCGGGCATCACGAAGGCATCCGCACTGGCGGGATTGTGCGACCGTCTCGGTATCGCGGCGTCGCAAGTGATTGCCTTCGGTGACATGCCGAACGATCTGCCGATGCTCGCCTGGGCGGGGGACAGCGTCGCGGTCGCCAACGCGCACCCCGATCTCCTCGCTACGGTGGATGAGGTGACTGCTTCGAATGAGGACGATGGCGTCGCGGTTGTGCTGGAGCGGCTGATCGAAGGAAAATACCCACCCAGTGGGGAGGGGCTTTAACCTGCCGAACCAAATCACTGCGGCAGGCTGAAGCCCGCCGCCACCGATCGTCACAGCGGCAACGTCTCGATTTCAACGTGATTCTTCGTACGTTTTTCTTCGGACACTTCCCCGATGACCCAGAGTAGACCCCCGATGAGGCCGAGGTTCTTGAGGAACTGGACGCGCTGCATGCTCTGCGCCTTCGGGTCTTTTTCCTTCCAGAAGGCGTGGCCGACGAGCGTCGTCGGGATCATCGTACCAATCAATGCACCGGCGGCTGCTTTCGGGGCAACGCCGAGCGCGAGCAGGATGCCGCCGAGCACCATCGTCGCACCATTGATCTTGACCGCCGTTTCCGGTTGCGGGATGCCCGCGCCCTCAACCATCTGCGTTCGGGGACCGGGCGTCTTGAAGGCTTCCGATCCCGCAATGATGAAGATACCGGAGAGACAGATTCGTCCGAGCGATTTCAGCATCCCTTCCGCTCCTTCTCGTGCGACGACCGTTGCGGCGATGCCGCATGACGTGTGCCACGACCATACCGTGATAGCGTTCAGGGCTGGGGGTGGGAAAATCCCCTACTGCCCAGCCGTTCCCGCCGGTTGCCTGCTTTTCAGGAAGGCGATGATTGCGTTCAACTCGTCCGGTTTCAGATTGCCACCGTACGCGGGCATGTTCGCGCCACCGTCGAGGATTTGGATGGTGATCTGATCTTGCGTCAAACGATTCGTCACGTTCGTCAGATTAGGGCCGCGATTGCCGCCCTGCCCATCCACCGCATGGCAGTACTGGCACCCCTTCGCGTTAAAGAGTTGCGCGCCGTCGTAGACCTGTCCGCTCGACGCGCCGATCGCCTGCGCGGAGAGCGGTTGCACCTCGAAATGCGGCGACCAGGGCGCGCGCACGGCAACCTGCCAGAGCGTCCCGATCATGACGAGTGTCAGAATCACGAATCCCACCGCCCAGGGCCGCCGCTTCGGGCTGCGCTCGCCGTGGTTGGAGACGAACG
>JALYUS010000523.1 GCA_030853625.1 Chloroflexota bacterium | reverse complement strand
TGCGTGAGCAGTTTGCCCGCGCTGCTCGTGCATTCCGCTGTGCCGTAAATCAAACGTCGCCCCAGTTTGAGAATGGTCGCGGTGCATATGAAATCTTCGGCCCGCGCGCCGTTGAGGAAGTTCGTCTTCATTTCGACAGTGACGAGGTGGTCAATGATACCCGTCTTTGTCATGATCGCCAGCCACGTCGTCACGTCTGCGGCCGCCATGAAGACGGGGCCGCTGATCAGGCCGTCCGGTCGCTCGTGCGTAAATTGGAACGGGACGGCGATCGTGCAGACGCCATCGCCGATGGACTGCACGCGGAAGCCGTAGGGCCGGTTGAACGGCGACGCTTCAAGCAACTCCTGGAGCGCCGCTTCGGTGACCGCGAGGTCCATCTGTTGCCCTTTCCGATTGACCTAACCCCCGGCCCCTTCCGTTCCTCGGTGTGGGAAGGGGCCGGGGGTTAGATAGGTCAGTCCGCCGCGCGCTCCGGTACGACAGCGGAGGTGATGACGCCGCTGGCGCGTAGCTGCGCCAGTTCAGCATCCGTCACGCCGATCTCACGAAGGATTTCGTCGGTGTGCTGAGCGAAGAGAGGCGGGGCGCGATGGATCGCGCCGGGCGTCTCGCTCAATTTCACCGGCAGGCCGAGCAGCCGCACTGTGCCCATCGTTGGGTGCGGGCGCTCGACGACCATTTCCCGATGATGGATCTGCGGGTGTTCGAGGCTCTGCTCCATCGTGTAGATCGGCCCGCAGGGGATGCCGCGCGCGTTGAGGATTTCTTCCCACTCGTCCGAGGTGTGCGCCTGCAGCTTCGCATTGATGAGTTCCGTCAATTCAGCGTTATGCGCGAAGCGGCCACCGTTCGTCGTGAACCGTGGGTCGTCTAACCATTCCGGGGCGTCCACGATCGTGCAGAAGGCGTTCCACCGCTTGTCCCCCGTCGCGCCGAGGATCACCCAGCCGTCTCTTGTCCGATACGCGCCATAGGGTGCGTTAATTGGGTGGTGGTTGCCCGCCGGTGGCGGCACACCCGCACCGTTAAGGTAGCGCACCGCCTGGAAACCGAGCATGCCGACCATACTTTCCAGGAGCGATGTCTCCACGCGCTGGCCGCGCCCCGTCCGCTCGCGGGACATCAACGCGGCGAGAACGCCGTAGGCGCCAAGGAGACCGGTGAGCAGATCGGCGATTGGGATGCCGACGCGCACCGGCTCGCCGCCCTCGAAACCCGTGACGCTCATCAGGCCGGAGAAGCCCTGGATGATGTTGTCGAGGCCGGGGCGGCTCGCGGCCGGGCCATCCGCGCCGAAGCCGGAGAGCGAGGCATAGATGATGCGCGGGTTTTTAGCGGAGAGTGCGTCGTAGCCGATGCCGAGCGCGTCCATCACGCCGGGGCGGAAATTCTCCACCACCACATCCGCCGTCTCGCCGAGGCGACGGAAAAGCGCCTGTCCCTCCGGCCACTTGATGTCCATCGCCAACGACCGCTTATTCCGGTTCGCGGAGAGGAAAAAGGCGCTCTCGCCCGCCGTCGCCGGTCCGTTCTCGTCAAAGAAGGGCGGCCCGGCGGCGCGGCCGTCCTCGCCGCGCTCCGGGTTCTCGATCTTCATCACATCCGCGCCGAGATCACCGAGGAACTGCGCGCACGACGGCCCGGCCAGATGCCGCCCCAGGTCAAGCACCCGCATTCCCGACAGCGGCATCATCGCCTGCGCATCATCTCCCATGCCACAAATCCTTCCCTGTCATCGGTGAAACCGGAGAGAACCGCAAAGACGCAAAGGACGCAAAGATCGCAAAGAAGATCGAGAAGGTACGAAGAAAGAGCATAGCCAATTTTCACGTACCTTTCTCTTCTTTGCGTCCTTTGTGCTCTTTGCGCCTCTGCGGTTCAATCGGTTTCTCCTACTTCCCCTGCCAGTTCGGCTTGCGCTTCTCCAAAAATGCGCTGACGCCCTCGTGGAAGTCCTCGCTCGTGTACGCTTTGACGATCAAGTCACTGCTGTGTGGTGGGCGACGATGCGCGAGAATGCGGCGCACCGCTTCTTTCGTGATCTGGATGGTCAGCGGCGCGTTCCCGGCGATCTGCTCTGCCATCTCCTGGACATGCTGTTGCAGCATCTCCGGCTCGACGATCTCGCTAAACAGCCCAACGGCGTGCGCCTCGTCCGCATGCATCAGCCGGGCGCGGAAGATCATCTCCTTGGTGCGCGCCGGACCAATTAAATCCACGAGGCGGGCGTAGGCGCCGATATTCAGCGCGTTGCCGAGCGTGCGCGCGATGGGGAAGCCGAAGCGGGAATCCGGCGTCGCGACACGAATGTCGCAGGCCATCGCCAGCGCCGCCCCCCCGCCGACCGCAACGCCACGAATCGCCGCGATTGTCGGCTTGATCAGCGTTTCGAGGGGCGCGATCACGGCGTTCATCCGTGCCTCATAGTCGAGCGCATCCTGCTCGCCGCTAAACGAGGTGAACTGGCTGATGTCCGTCCCCGCGACGAAGGCTTTTTCTCCCGCACCGGTCAGGACGAGGACGCGGATAGCCGCTGTCTCGGTGACATGCGCGCAAATGCCGACGAGCGCATCGTACATCGCGAAGGTCATCGCGTTCCGCGCCTCCGGGCGGTTGAACGTCACCCACGCAACGGGGCCGCGCTGCTCAAACAGCACATGGGGGGTGCCGGTTTCCATTATTTCTCCCTCGGTTATGCGCTCGCTTCACGCATGCCTCGATGCCCGCTGGCAGATCGTCGCACCATCGTACACCCTCTCTCGCCGTTGACAAGGAATTTGCGTACCGTACACTGATGCCATTCCTGATTTGGCCCGCCTGTGTGCGTGTACCGGTCAAACGAAAGTGAGAATGCGATGGACCTTGCGCTGTACGACGAACGCCTCTCTTACGTGCATGGCGCGAGCGATGTACCGCTGATTGGCTCGCCTATCGGCGACCTCTTCGATCGGATCGCGGCACAAGTGCCGGAGAACGAGGCGCTTGTTTCTTGCCATCAGGGCGTGCGTTACACCTATCGCGCGTTCCAGACGCTCTGCGACCGCTTCGCGCGCAGTCTGCTGGCGCTCGGTATCCAGAAGGGCGACCGGATCGGCATCTGGGCGACCAACCATGCCGAGTGGGTCGTCGCCCAGTTCGCGACGCCGAAAATCGGCGCGATCCTCGTCAATATCAACCCGGCGTATCGCGTCTACGAACTGGAATACGCCCTCAACCAGTCGGGCTGCTCCGCGCTGATTATCGGACCGCCCTTCAAGTCCTCCGACTACGCCGCCCTGCTGCGTGAAACCTGCCCCGAACTCGACGGCGCCGAGCCGGGCGCCCTCCACGCTGCGCGCGTGCCCGCCCTCCGCACGGTGATTACCTTCGGCTGCGAGACGCCCGGCGCCTACCGCTGGGACGATGTGCTGAACAAAGCGGAAACCGTCTCTCCCGAACAACTGGCGCGGGTGCAGAGTGAGCAGCAATTCGATGACCCGATCAACATCCAATACACCTCCGGCACGACGGGCTTCCCGAAGGGCGTCACGCTCTCGCACCACTCGATCCTCAACAACGGTTTCTTCATCGGCGAATATATGCGCTTCTCGCCCGAAGACCGGCTCTGTATCCCCGTTCCCTTTTACCACTGCTTCGGCATGGTGCTCGCGAACCTCGCCTGCGTCACCCACGGTGCGACGATGGTCATTCCCGCCCCCGGCTTCGATCCGCAAAGCGCGCTCGAAGCGGTCGAGCGAGAGCGCTGCACCGCGCTTCATGGCGTGCCGACGATGTTCATCGCCGAACTGGCGCACCCGGAATTCGATTCGTTCGACCTCTCATCGTTACGGACGGGCATCATGGCGGGATCACCCTGCCCCGTCGAGGTAATGAAGCAGGTTAACGCGCGCATGCACATGACGGACGTGACGATTTGCTATGGCATGACCGAGACCGCCCCCGTCTCCTGCCAGAGCACGACCAATGACCCGATTGAGAAGCGCGTCAGCACCGTTGGGCGCGTCCATCCGCACGTCGAGTGCAAAATCATTGATCCCGCAACGGGTGCGGTTGTCCCACGCGGCACGACGGGCGAACTTCTGTCGCGCGGATACATTGTCATGCTCGGCTACTGGAACAATCCCGAAGCGACCGCCCTCGCCGTGGACGCGGGCCGCTGGATGCACACCGGCGACCTCGCGACGATGGATAATGAGGGATATGTAAATATCGTTGGTCGCTCGAAAGACATGATTATCCGCGGCGGCGAGAACATCTACCCGCGCGAGATCGAGGAATTCCTCTACCCGCACCCGAAGATTCAGGATGTGCAGGTAATTGGCGTGCCGGACGAGAAGTATGGTGAGGCAGTGATGGCCTGGGTGATCCTCAAAGCGGGCCAGGAGGCGACCGAGGACGAACTACGCGATTATTGCCGCGCTCGCATCGCCCACTACAAAGTGCCGCGCTACTGGAAGTTCACCGACGCCTTCCCGATGACTGTCACCGGCAAAATCCAGAAGTACAAGATGCGCGAAACCGCCACCGAAGAACTCGGCCTGGAGAACGCAGCGGCAGTACGGACGGCGTAGAAAGCAAGGCGGCTTCCAATTGACGTTGATGTCAGATTCAGTATCATAGCTGTATGGGAACGGATGACCGTGGGTTATGCCCCTAAACTTCTGTAAATAGCGGTGGCGCTGGTCAAAGCGGCCACCGTCCTCCACGATAGTGCTGGTGGAATCACTATTGAAGGAGGAAGACGATGGCTGTGGACAATGGTACGGGGAT
>JALYUS010000501.1 GCA_030853625.1 Chloroflexota bacterium | reverse complement strand
CGATGCGGATGGCCCGCGCGGTCGCCGGGAAGGATGTCATCTGTAAGGCGCAGGGCGCGTTCCACGGCTGGCACGACTACGCGACGATGGCGATGGCGCCGCCCTACAACGAGCCGAACGCCGCCGGCGTGCCGGAGGCGCTCGTGCGGACGGTCGTCAGCGTGCCACCGCGCGACATCGGCGCCCTGACACAGATGGTCAACAGCCGGGATGACATCGCCGCCATCATCCTGATTGCCGATCAGGCCGGTACGGACTATCTGCAAGCCGTCCGCGCTCTTTGCGACGCGAAGGGCATCGTCCTGATCTTCGATGAGGTCGTCACCGGCTTTCGCTACGCACCCGGCGGCGCGCAGGAGTATTACGGCGTCCTACCCGACCTGACGACGCTGGCGAAGATCGTCGCCGGTGGTCTGCCGGGCGGCGCGATTGCCGGCAAAGCCACGCTCTTCGTCCCCTTCCTCCAGAGCGATGACGAGCAGTGGGTCCGTCACGAGCGCATTCCGCACCCCGGCACCTACAACGCGAACCCGCTCTCGTCCGCTGCCGGGATCGCCTGCCTGCATATTGTCCAGGACCCGGCGGTGCAAAAGCGCGCGATCGCCACCGCCGACGCGATCCGCGCGGGCTTCAACGAGGCGTTCGCCCGTCACGGCATCGCGGGCAAGGCGGGCGGGCCGGTGTCGCTCGTCCCGCTCAGTTTCACTGAGCCGAAGATTCCCGCACACAAACTCAACTATCGCCTCAAGGCCGCCCTGCAACTCGGCGGCGTGGACCCATCCGGCATGCAACTGATCGTCTCCGCCGTCCACGGCCCCGCCGAAGTGGATCAAACCGTCGCGGCCTTCGACCGCGCGCTCGCCATGTTGAAGGAAGAAGGTACGCTGTAGCATCATGGTAGCATAGGCGTCAGCCTGCGTTGTGCGATAGAGCGACGCAGACTGACGCCTATGCTACCCTTTTGTCGCCCCCCGGTTCGGAGCGTGTTCTTTGTCTCGTCGCCTGCCCGACCAGAAAATTGTCGTCGCCGTCGTCTTTGTCTGCGGCATGCTGATGAGTTCGATTGATTCGACCGTCGTCAATGTCGCGCTCGCGACACTCAGCCGTCAATTTCATGTGCGCCCCTCGGCGATTGATGCGGTAGTGGTAGGCTATCTCGTCAGCCTCGCGGTGGTCATCCCGGCGTCGGGGTGGTTGGGCGATCACTTCGGTACGAAGCGGATTTATCTGCTCGCGCTGGCCCTCTTCACCATCGCCTCGGCGCTCTGCGGCCTCTCCGGCAGTTTCAGCCAATTAGTCATCTTTCGTGTCTTGCAGGGCGCGGGCGGCGGGATGCTCACCCCGGTGGGCACGGCGATGTTGTATCGCACCTTCCCGCCCAATGAGCGGATCCAGGTCTCGCGCATCCTCATCTTCCCGCGCATCCTCGGCCCAGCGGGCGGGCCGGTGCTCGGCGGGCTGCTGGTCAGTCAACTGTCGTGGCGCTGGATTTTCTATGTCAATCTGCCCGTCGGGATCATCGCCTTTCTCTTCGGCCTCCTCTTTCTTCATGAGCATCGGGAGCCGACCGCCGGGGGCTTCGACCTGCCCGGCTTTTTGCTCGCCGGAACGGGCTTCCCGCTCGTCATGTATGCACTAAGCGAGGGGCCGTCGCGCGGCTGGGCCTCGCCTGCGATCATCGCTTCGGCGCTTGGTGGGTTCCTGCTGATCACCGCCTTCGTCATCGTCGAACTGCGGATTCGAGAACCACTGGTCCATCTCCGCCTGATGGGCGACCGACTCTTCAATACGACGAACCTTGTGACAATGTTCTCCTCCGCCGGTTTCAGCGGCATCCTCTTTCTCGTCCCGCTCTTTTTGCAGGAAGCGCGCGGCGCGTCGGCGCTGTCATCGGGTCTGACGACCTTTCCCGAGGCGCTCGGCGTGCTGGTTTCGAGTCAACTCGTGGCACGACTCTACCCGACGGTCGGGCCGCGCCGCCTGATGGCCGGTGGCCTCGTTGGCGTGGCGACCGCGATGGCCCTTCTCTGCTTCGTCCGCCTCGACAGCAGTCCGTGGCTCGTGCGGCTCTTGATGTTCCTGATCGGCGTCGGTATGGCGTATGTCTTCATCCCGGCGCAGGCGGCGGGTTTCGCGACGATCTCGCGTGCCGCGACCGGGCAGGCGTCCACGCTCTCCAATGTCCAGCGCCAGCTCGGCGCCGCGCTCGGTGTCGCGTTACTGAGTAGCGTCCTCGCCGCTTTTGGGCCGATCCAGGTGACGGCGGCCGGCGTGTCACTGCCGCATGTAGCGGCCTACCGTGCGGGCTTCCTTGCCGCGGCGGCCCTTGCGATCATCGGCGCTGTGATCGCCCTGCGCGTGCCGGATCGCGATGCCGCCGCCACGATGCGGCTCCCGCCCACACAAGAAGCGCAGACAGAGACACCGCATGCGGCGCTGGTTGTGAAAGGCGATTGACACGGGACATTCCCATCGAAGATGTATGATGGTCGTGGCACGAATCGGGCGGCACGGCAGGTAAGGAGGGCGCGTGGCGCGGTGGCGGCGGAATCTGGCAGCGATCTGGCTCGCGCAGATGCTGGCAATTGTTGGCTTCAATACGCGCTCGCCGTTCTACGTCTTCTTCCTGCGCGACGATCTCGGCGTTCACTCGCTCCGCGCGCTGACGCTCTGGTCCGGCGTGCTGAACTCGGCGGGCGCGCTGACCATGATGATTACCGCGCCGATCTGGGGCATCGTCGCCGATCGGTATGGCCGCAAGCCGATGGTCGTGCGCGCGATGGGCTGCGGCTTCCTCCTCGCGACGCTCTCATCGTTCGCGCAGCATCCGTGGCATCTCCTGGTTCTGCGCATGCTTGAGGGGGCGACCCTCGGCACCGTCTCGGCGTCGGTCGCCTTCGTCGCCAGTGCAGTGCCGCGGGATCGGTTGGGTTTCAGCCTCGGCCTGATGCAGATGGCGGTCTTCTCTGGTGCATCCATCGGACCACTCGTTGGCGGCTATCTCTCTGACGCGCTCGGCTATCGGCATACGCTCCTGGTTTCCGGCGCACTGCTCGGACTCGGCGCGCTCGTTGCCCTCATTTTCGTGCATGAGGACTTCGTGCCGCGCGCCGTGACGGCGGCGAAACGCCCCTCATTCCTTGCGACGACGCGCGGCCACCTGAGCAATAAACTGCTGCTCGTCCTCATTGTCGTGCCAATGCTGGAACAGACGGCGAACCAATCCGTCGCGCCGATCGTGCCGCTCTTCGTGCAGCATCTGATCAGCGCCGGGCAGAATCCGGCCTCGATCACGGGGTTGATGCTCGGCCTCGGCGGTGTGGCGGGGGCAATTTCGGCAATCTACTTCGGGCGGATGTCGGATAAGGTCAATCCGAAGTACATTCTGCTCGCCTGCTTGCTGATCGGCGGCTTTTCGTACGTCCCGCAGGGGCTTGCGCCGACGATTATCGTGCTGATCGGCTTCCGGCTGCTCTTTGGCCTGACGACGGGCGGTGTCGGCCCGACGACGAACGCGCTGATCGCGGAGATTACACCGCCGGAGGAACGCGGCTCGGTGTTCGGCCTGCTCTCGGCCTCCACCTCGGCGGGCGGACTAATTGGGCCGCTCGGCGCGTCCACCCTCGCCGCTGTGACGAGTCTGCGTGTTCCCTTCTTCCTTACGGGCCTGATGCTCCTGCTCGCCGCCCTCTGGGTCTGGCGCGCGGTGCCCCAATCCATCGCCGACGTTGCCCGTGGCGACGCACCCTTGCCTGCACCCGCGCCAAGCGTGGCGCGGCGATCGTGATGCCCTACTACGTGGAATCGGACGAAGCATGGAGGCACAGCATGGAAGGCGCGCGTATTGTCCGCATCGAATGTGGCGTATTGGAGGGGCGGCGGCCGCGCAACGCGGGTAGTAACGCCCGGCGCGGCGAACATGGCATCACGGTCCGCGTCCCGCTTGCCCGCCTGACGACCGATGACGGCGCGCAGGGTTTCGGCATCTTCCGAGGCAGCCGGGAGGACGCGACCGCCTTCCTCGGCACGGCGCTCTCCGAGGCATTCAGCACGGAACGCGGCACGGCGACGCGCTGGCTGACGTGGGATTATCCGCTCTGGGACATAATGGCGAAACGCGCCGGTCAGCCCGTCTACGCGATGGCAGCCGCGATCAATGGTGTGACGCCCACTACGCCGTACCGCGCGCCCTGCTACGATACCTCCCTCTACTTCGATGACCTCGACTGCGCATCGGACGACGAAGCCGCCGCACTGATCGCCGCCGAGGCACGCGAGGGGTACGAACGCGGCCACCGTGCCTTCAAGATCAAAGTGGGGCGTGGGGCGCGCTACCTGCCGCTCGATCACGGAACACGGCGCGACATTGCTGTCGTCAAGGCGGTGCGGGAAGCAGTCGGAGTCGGTGCACCGATCATGCTGGACGCAAACAACGGCTACAACCTCAA
>JALYUS010000484.1 GCA_030853625.1 Chloroflexota bacterium | reverse complement strand
GGCTTCCAGCCTGTGGATCATGCAGGCTGGAAGCCTGCCACCACCAGACAATTACCCGATTCAGTCGTTAAGGTTCATAAGCCTGCTCCACCAAGTTCGCAAATCATCTGCGACAGAGCACTACCACAAAATCTGGGTAACGAGCGAGATCGGAGGGATGAGTGGACCGGTTCATCGCCTACTGCGGATTTTTCGTCCTCGCGACGCTCTTCGGATTGCTCATGATCCTCATTGCGCCAGCGGCGGGCGCGCCTGATTACGTCACGTTTCCGGGAGCCTTGATCGTCACATTCGGCGTATTCGTCGTCTGTGTCCGCACATACACACCCGGACCGCTCCCGCGCGGTAGAGGCGGGCCGCGAAATCTCGGCATCCGGTTGTACAATGTCGGCCCATCACCAACGCTGGAAGAGGTTGCAGAGCAACTCGAAGAAGGGGTGCGGAAACGCCGACGCGGCAGGCCGGCACAGAAGCGTTATCGTTCGCATGGGAAGCCGCATCCTCATCAATAAGAGTATCCTGCCATGACGCGGCACGATCCATGCGGGCGCACACTGTCGCGGGCATTTGCCACGCGTCCGGGGATGAAACGCACCATGCAGACGCAGATTGAACGACCGACATCGCGGAAAATATCGCCCATCGCACCGGTGCAATGGTTGCCCCGCCTCATCATCGGCGCGGCGCTGAACGCGGTCGCGTGGGTCAGCGCATGGGCACGCGTCGGGCCGCTCGCGCATTATTCGTTCTTTCCGCTCTGGCTCGGCTTCATCCTGATCGTGGACGCGCTGACGGAGGCGCGGAGCGGCACATCACTCTGGCGGCGGAGCCATCGCGCATTCATCGCTTTGTTCGTTGTCTCTGCGCCCTTCTGGTGGTATTTCGAGCGATTGAACCGCTACGTCGGTAACTGGCACTACCTGACGCCGCAACACTATGGCGCATTCGCCTACGTCTTCTGGGCCTCACTGGCCTTCAGCACCGTCATTCCCGCCGTTCTCAGCGTCGCGGAGTTGCTCGGTACGTTTGGTGGCGGCGCATATGCGGTCAGGCCGGTGGCGCGATTGTCTGTGCGGGCTGCCATCGTGATAATCGCTATCGGGGTTGGGACGCTCGCGCTCTCCCTGATTTTCCCGCGCCAATGCTTCCCGTTCCTCTGGCTCTCACTGCTGCTCATCCTCGACCCGATCAACAATCGCTGCGGCGAGCCGAGCATTATCGGGCTGCTCCGCGCGCGGTCGTTTGCCCGCATCGCGCGCCTGATGGCTGCCGGGCTGGTCTGCGGGTTCTTCTGGGAGATGTGGAATTATTGGTCGCTGCCGAAATGGTACTACACCGTCCCCTACGTCGGGTTCGGCAAGGTCTTCGAAATGCCGATCCTCGGCTATAGCGGCTATTTGCCCTTCGCACTCGAAATTTTCGTCGTCTACCACTTCGCCCGGTTACTGACGCGGCGACTCAGTCTCTTTCCGCGGGATTATGTGCGACTATAGGGGCCGCGCAGCACGGTATCAAGCGGAGGGATGCAAGCATGGCAACACGCACGACGAATTGGAGCATCGTTGAGGAAGTCGTCGCCGAGGCGAGCGAGAGCGGGACGGTCGGTGTCTCGTTGATCGGACCGGATGGCGCGCGCTGGTCACACCACGGCGACCGGAAGTTCGGTGCGGCGAGCACGGTAAAAATCCCCATCATGGTGGAGATTTTTCGGCAGATTGACGCGGGAAAACGATCCCTTGAAGACCGTCATGTCACTGCGGAGGCAGATCTGACGCCGGGCAGCGGCGTGCTGTTCAACCTGCATCAGGGTCTCGAACTGACGCTCAACGATCTCCTCTATCTGATGATCTCGATCAGCGACAACATGGCGACGAATATCCTCATCCGCATGGCCGGGATGGACGCGGTGAACCGGACGATGCGCGACATCGGCATGAAGAATTCGCTGCTTGGGCGCGAGATGAAGGGTCGCCCGGCGCATGCGGATGAACAGGAAAATCTCGCCACGCCGAACGATTACGCCGAAGCGATCCGAACGATTCTTGACGGCGAGGCGGCGTCGCGGGCGTCGTGCGACGCAATGATCGGCATGCTCGAAAAGCAGCAGAACCATAGCCGCATCGCCCGTTACCTGCCGCAGCATAGCGCGATCCGCTGGGGATCAAAGACCGGTTCGATCCAGGGTGTGACAAATGATGCCGGATTCATCCTCGCGCCGAACGGTCGCCTGATTATCGCCGTTTACTGCGAAAACTGTCCCGATCAGCATGTCGGCGAGCAGGTGATCGGCGATGTCAGCCGCGCCGCGATGGCCGCGACGGGCGTCGTCGGGCCACTCTATACGAGTTAGCAGTAAGAGGGCTTACGCAGTTGGGGCAATTTCCCTGGTGGTGGCGGGTTTTAGCCTGCCACCACCAGATTCTTCTCGCGAACTGCGTACATCCTCACACGGTGTAGATCACCAACGGGGGAACGCAATGGCGGCATCCGCGATACCATCCAACACCCAACAGCCTGTGCTCGTCATCGGTGGTGGTATGGCCGGCCTCGCATGCGCGTACCGGCTCGCCACCGCCGGTGTGCCGGTGCGCCTCTTTGAGGCATCTGAGTATCTCGGTGGCCGCGTCCGCACGCGAATGCACGATGGCTTGCCAATTGACGATGGCTTCCAGGTGCTGTTCCGTGCCTATCCTGAGACTTTTCGCCTAATGAACGATGTCGGCTTCGATGACGCTCTGATTCGCCCCTACGACCGGGGCGCGATCTGTTTCGACTATGGCGCGCCCTTCACCTTTAGCACGAACCCGAAGGACCTCGCGCGCTTTCCACTCCTGTCGCTGGTGGACAAGGCGCGCCTCGGCGCGCTCGGCGCACTCCTTCTCCGCACACCAATCGCGGACATCTGGGCGGGCACAAACGATGAGCCGACCGACGCGTATCTCCGCCGCTTCGGCTTCTCCATAGAGAGCATCGAGCATTTCTTCCGGCCCTTTTTCGCGGGCATTTTTCTCAACCCCGCGCTCGACACGAGCAGCAAGGATTTTCGCTTCATCTATAAGATGCTCCTTTCCGGCCAGACGGTGACGACGCGCGACGGCCTCGGCGCGATCCCGCAGGCAATCGCGGCGGCGGTGCGTGCCGCCGGGGGCGAAATCGAGACGAATGCCCGCGTCACAGCGATCGTTCCGAGCGCAGACGGCACGCGGGTGACTGCAATCGAGATCGAGCGGCATGACGGCTCCTCGGAGCGGATCGAAGGCGCGGCCGTTGTCCTCGCGACGACCGCTCCAGAGGCGCGGCGGCTCCTCGAACCGCTCGATGCACCCGTCGCGCGGCATATTCCAACCGCAGGGCTATCCTCGACGACCCTCGCCTGGCAATTGCCGCGCTCGCTCTACCCGGACAAGAAAATCCTCGTCAATAGCGACGCAGTGGCCGGCACGCGCCGGATGGAAACGGGTTTCCACCTCGCGGCGCAGATCACCAACGTGACACACCCGGATGGGACGGGGCATGGGCATCTGCTCATCGCATCGTCGGTCGCGGAGGCCTGCGCCGACGAGACATACCGGCGCGAGACATTGCCGCGCGAGGTGATTGGCACGCT
>JALYUS010000433.1 GCA_030853625.1 Chloroflexota bacterium | reverse complement strand
TTCCGGGAGTGTGTCGCCATACTTCTCCAGCGCATCCAGACCGGCATCCGCCGTGTGCCAGGTGAAGCCAACGCCCGTCGCCTCGAGGACGCGTCGCGCCGCCTCGACCACTTCCGGTCCGATCCCGTCACCGGGAATGAGTGTGACATCGTACGCCATTGCTGTTTCCTCCAACTACCAGACCACCGACACGGTGGCGCTTGCGACGATCTTCTCGTCCTTCGTCACTACCGAGGCATTGTATACGAGCGCGGTCGCCACGATCATCCGGTCGAAAATGTCCAACCGCGCCGCGATCGTGAGATACCGCCGCAAAATTGGCTCATCGAACGGCAATACGCGAAATCCTGTTCTCGGCAGATCATCAAGAAACGCTCGAAAATCAATATGGAGATGATGTTTTGCATCAACGCCAATGGCTTCCGTCACGACGACGGTTGGTACGAGGATCGTACGTTCTCCATGAAATGCCTCGTCAATGATTCTCCGTGCAACAGCAGAGAGCGATGGTGAGTTATCGTAATACCACACGAGCGGGTGGGTATCGAGAACGAGGATGTCATTCATCAACGGGTGTTACTTCGTCGTTCTCTTCATCCCATTCCCGTTCCCATTCGCGTGACGCTTCGTCGCGGAAGCGCCGAAATTCTTCCAACGTTATTTCCGGCCCGTATCCGGCGGCGCTCCCATACCACTTTTCTGCTAGGCCCTGCGTAAGCGGCGTATCGAATGCGGGATCGGTGTAATCGTGCATTTTCCCATCGGGCAGACCGAAGGCGTGGAGTGGCAGCGGGCGATTCTCGCCAAAGACGAGAGCGGGATAGTCGCGGAGGGGTCCGCGCTGGAGGCGTTGTGCCACGATCTCGCGGACGAACCGCGTGAAGGTCTCCGGCGTGACGACGTGACCGGCGTCCGCCTCTGTGCGCGCGTGGTGATGAGTGTAGCCGAATCGCCATTCGACGTGTTGGCCGGACGGCAACGCGACATCCGCCGCATACCAGACGATATTGCCCGGAATCGGCAGATCGTGGATGGTGACATGCGATGTGCCGCCATGTGCGGTCGTGATCTCCGACAGAACCGTAACCATCATTCCTTCAGCGATCCCCGCATAGAGCATTCCGACGACGCCTCGCTATTGTACCGCACGATGAAAAACGATTCGCCAAGCACTGGAATGCTTCATGCACCAGGATCAATCAATATTGGCATCCTTCCTGCATGGGAACGCAGTGAAAGCGCTCGGCACTTCCGTCAGTTAACGCCGGGGCTATTGCATGAAGGAGAATACCCGTGAAGCGATTCCTGCTCTTCCGCAGTCTGATGCGCCTCCCCCAACTCGTGCGCCTTGCCCTCCGGCTCGTGCGCGATCCGCGCGTGCCGACTGCCAATAAAGCAATGACGATTGGCGCGATTGCGCTCGTCCTCTCCCCGCTCGATGTGCCGGGCTGGGTGCCGGTGATCGGTCAGAGTCTTGACGTGGTGGTGATCGCCGCGATCCTCGACCGCTTCATCGCGGCAGCGCCCGCGCACGTTGTCCGCGAGCATCGCGCAGCGATGGGCGATCAGGGTAACGACGCAGGTGCGCCCGATCACCGCGCGGGCGCAGGTCACGCGTCGAGCGCATGGGGCGGACGCTGAGGAAGTCGCATCGTGCCGCTTCGCGCTCACGCCATCGTGGCGCCGCGCAGGCGATCAATGAGGGAGAGCGGATCCGTTGGTTGCACGTCCCCTCGCCAGGCCACATGCTGGTCGGGCCGCGTGAGAACGAGCCGGGTCTCGTACATGGCTGCGGCCTCGTTTGCGACGACATCGAGGAGTTGGAGGGGAAAACGGCGGTTGGCGGCGGCATCCAGCAGGCCCTCCACAGCGACCGTCGGATCGAGGCGCAGCAGGGTGTATTCCGGGCCGAGCGCGTCGTAAAGCGACCGCCCGTCGTTCAGCCAGCAATGTGGCGTGCGGCAGCCGGGGACCGTTGACGGCGTGAAATCGCCCATCGAATAGGGCGGGTGCGGCGCGCCGTCGTAGGCGATGATCGGCGATGTGTCGTAGTAGTAGCCGAAGTTCAGTCCCGCGCAGCAGTATTGCTGGACGTTGAGATCGTAGGCCGCCTGCCCGACCGCCGCGCGTGCCGCTTCGCCCGCAGGGCTTTCTTCTTCGATCGCTGCCGGGACACCGCGACGCTGCTTCGCCATTGCATGAGCATGATCCATCGCGAAGCGCGATACTTGCTCGGTGATCGGCTGACGCTCGCGCTCGTAGGCGTCGAGGATACCCACCGCGCCCCAGCCGTTGAGACGGGCGGCGAGAAGCCAGCCGAGATTCGCCGCATCCGCCAGCCCGGCATTCATGCCGTACCCCGCGTACGGCACCCAGATATGCGCCGCGTCGCCGCAGAGGAAGACGCGCCGCTCCCGGAAGTGGTCAGCGACGAGGCGGCGGCCGAACCAGTCCTCCTCGCTAATCATCGCGTACGGGAAATCCGGGCCGACGCCGAGGATTGCGCGGATCGCCCCATCGCGATCAACTGCGTCGAAGTCCAGTTCGTCGTCCCGCAGGTAATTGTGGATAAGCCACGTCTCGCGTCCGTCAATGGCGTAGACGGTGCCGCTGCGGCGCGGGTTGAGCGAGATGTTTCCCCATGCCGGCTCCCCATCCAGGAGAGAGAGCAACTGCGGCGCGCGGATGTAGGATGATTGGACGCGCTGCACGACGGGATCGCCCGCGAGCCGCGCGCCAATCGCGTGGCGAACGTCGGATTTCCCGCCATCACAACCGACAAGATAGCGCGCAGAAAGAGAGAAACCTTCGCCGGAATCGAGAGCGTGCGCCTGCGCCATCACCCCGTCGTCGTTCTGCGTGAGGCCGTCGAATCGGACCCGATTACGGATCGTGACGCCGGGCGCCGCCGACGCGTGCGCGAACAGGATTGGTTCGAGGAATATCTGGTTGATTCGGTGCGGTGGCTCCGGGGTTGGCCACCAGGTATCCGGGCCGCCCGTGGCGGTGTAGCGGTCGCGGCGGCAGGGGATCGGGATGCGTGCCATCTCCCGCCCGACCATCGTTGTGCGATAGGCGATGTCGTTGGGAAAATCCGCTGGCAACCCAGCGTGCCGGAGTTTCTCGCTGACACCGAGGCGCCGGAAGAGTTCCATCGAACGAGCGGCGACATGATTGCATTTGACGCTCGGCGGCTCGCCATGATGGTGCTGCTCGATCACCGTCACTCGGATGCCGCGTCCGGCGAGGTCCATCGCGAGCGTCAGCCCCACCGGCCCGCTGCCGACGATTGCCACATCCGTCTCGATATGCTCCGTCACAGGCGTTACCGTGCGCGAAGATAGGCGATGCTCCGCCTAATGCGATCATCGGGATCATCGCCGCCGCCGAACTCGAAGATCAAGAGGATACGTTGGGGCAGGCGGTCGAGTGCATCAAGGATAGCTGGCAGGGGCAATAAT
>JALYUS010000406.1 GCA_030853625.1 Chloroflexota bacterium | reverse complement strand
AAACTATCGAACTATGCCGCCGTCACCTTTACCGATGGTACCGGCGTTCGCCTGCGTGATAATACCGATACCAATGCGAATGTGATCGGCATGGTGCCGGAAGGCGCGATTGTGCTGATCGTGGAAGGCCCGAAATTCAGTCAGGACGGGACACCCTGGTATCACGTCAATCACGCCGGTACACATGGCTACCTGATGGGGACCTTCCTCGTCCCGACCAACGGCCCGGCCCCGGCAACGCCACCGAGTGACACGACAACGAAGACGACCGATGTCACCGTGATGAAAGCGCCCGAGGTCAAAGACGGTGACAACGTCAAAGTGACGAGCACAGATAACGCGGGCGTCCGCATGCGCAAGGATGCCGGCTATAGCGCCGATGTCCTGACGATCCTCGAAGAAGGCACCGTCGTGACGGTCATGGGCACAATAACGACCGACACGAAGGGCAACAATTGGGTACCCGTTTCTTTCGATGGCACCAAAGGTTTCGTCGTCGGCCCGTATCTGACAAAAACCAGTGATCCTGCGACGAAGAAGACGCCGCTGCCCGCGCCGCCCTCGGCCAGCCAGACGGATCAGTCCGCAAACAGCGCGGCGCCTGTGCCGCAGTCCGCACCGGCCACGGCGACCTCGCTCGGCGCGAAGATCGTTGCGGAAGCGATGAAGTATGTCGGCTACCCGTATGTCTGGGCGGGCGCATCGCCGAGTGGCTTCGATTGCTCCGGCTTTGTCATGTATATTTCACAGAAGGTCGCCGGGCAGAGCATCTCGCACTCGATCGGGCAGCAGGCATCCTCCGGGCAATATGTCGCTAAAGAGAATCTCCAGCCGGGCGACCTCGTCTTCTTCGCAAATACGTACACTGCCGGGCTTTCGCACGCGGGCATCTATATCGGTGGTGGCCGGTTCGTCCATGCGGAAAACGAGGGCACGGGCGTCGTCGTCAGCAACATCACCGGCGGCTATTACGGGTCGAAATACTATACCGCCCGCCGCCTCGGCTAATCTCCTCACTGCTCCCAACGGGCCGCCTTTCGGCGGCCTTTTCGTCTTAGCGAGCCGATCACCACGGGTTGTGTTGGGCAATGTACGCTTTCTGCGGAAATTGCGTGCAAAACCCCTTGACAAGTGGCCGTACAGGGTGTAACGTACAGATGGTAAGAGTTCCAAGGAGTTACGGACGGTGTACTGAGTCACTGGCGGAAATGTGCAGGTAAGCGGGCTCCCGCAGCGCAATCGGCCCCATGGATCATCCAGAACCGCATGGCGTTTCGGCAGACGCAAGTCCCGGACGAGATGACAGGCGGCACGGGAGCCAGCGATTACAGATGCCTCAGCCAAGACCCGTTGGGGCTCTTACTGTTTGCGCGCCGTTTCACTCATCACGACATCCTCGCGGGGCCGGAGCGGTGCGGTCTGCGCGTATACCTCCGGCTTTAGCACGCACAAGAACGACAGGTTGCGGTACCGCTCGCGATAATCAAGCCCATAGCCAATCACGAACTCGTTCGGGCACGGGAAGCCGACGTACTCAAGCGGTACATCTACCAGCCGCTTATCTGTCTTATCCAGCAACGTGACGACCGCGATACTCGCGGGTTTCTTCGCCTTCAGGTGCTTGAGGATATAGGCGAGCGACAACCCGGTATTGACGACATCCTCAACGAGGATGACGTGCTGGCCCGCGATCTCCTCATCGAGGTCCTTGATAATCCGTACTGCGCCCGGCTGCCGCGAGCGGCCTTTTGCCGGTGTCCCGTACCCCGCGACCGCCAGATAATCAATCGCCAGTGGCCGCGTGATCGCGCGCGCGAGGTCCGCCAGGAAAAAGGTGACGCCCTTCAGAACACCGATGAGCACAATGGTTCGCTCCGCATAATCGCGCGAGATCTGCTCGCCAAGCGCGACGACCCGCTCGTGCAGTTCGGCGGGGCTGACGAGGATGCGATCAATATCCTCCGGCCGCAGTTCGGTGATTTCCAGCGCGCCGTAGCCATACTGCGCGACGAGTTGCTGGTAATCGCGGCGGTAGAGGAGTTTGATGTGCAGTTCGGGATATAACTCACGCAGCAACCGCACCTTGCGGTTCTTTTTTGTCACCAGACTTTGCTTCATCGTCGTCAGTTCGACGTAGAGGTCCTGATCGGGCAGGTAAAAGTCCGGCGTGAACATCTCCGTGACGGCATCGCCATCCCACTCAATCGCGAACGAGGTCGGTTCGTAGAGCCACGGGATGCGGTAGAAATTGAGCAGTTCCGCGAAGTCCGCTTCGGCCTGATGCGCGAACGGGGCGGGCACCGGCGTGGATGGCGCGGGCGATGGCGCGATGGGCGCGGGCATATCGTCCGGGATGACCAACAGGCGATCATCCTGAGTGGGGGCATGTACGCGATTTTGCGCCACGCATCTTCCTTTCGCGATCCAGGAGAACGGTGTCGCTTTCTCCACACGTCTCCATACATCGAGCATATCACACCGATTATGTCGAGTTCGTTATGCGCCGCGCATCGGCGGTAACGACGCCGTCACAATCTCCTCGGCGGTAACGTAGGAGAGCATCCCTCTGCCCTCATCCACTGTCAGACTCTGTATCCGCGCGATCGGCGGCGCGCCATCAGCCGCGCGGAGTACTTGCACGATCCGGCCATCCGCTTTGCGGATGCGCAGAATCCGTTCCTGCGCACCATCCGCGACATAGAGGTACGGGCTGCTTGCGGACGCGGCAATGGCGGTCGGCTCCGTGACGGGGGGGACGGCGGGAGTGGCGATCAATTGGGCGGGCGCGCCGCCGACGAAGCCGCGTACCCGGCCATCGCCGAGCAGGACCCAGAGGGTTTGTCCGTCGCTCGCCATGTCCACCGCTGTTTTCAGTTCGGCGGTTGCCGCATCCGTCGTCCACGCTTTCCCGCCGCTTCCATCGGTGAATGGGACGCGCACAATCACACCCGCCGCACTATCGAGCAGATATAACCCGTCCGTGAGCATGGCGATCGCCGTCGGGCGCGTTTCGCCGACGGCGGGAATCGTCAGTTCGCCCCATGCACCGTTTGCCGTCCGCGCGAAGAGGCGCGTGCGATCCGTCGTCGCCGGTCCGCCGAACCAGAGCAACCCGCGCAGATCGCCGGCCGGCACCTTGTTCGCCACATTGCCAGTGGTAAACAGGCGATCCGCCTTCCGCGTCGTCAGATTGACCGCATAGACGCCCCAGTCGTTCTTGTCGCGGTCGAAGAGGTAAAGATTGCCGTCATCACCCGCGAGAATCAGGCGGTGATTGCCCGGTCCACCGTCGAAATGGGGGAGTGCGGCGACCGGGTGCGGCGTGATCCGTGTGACGCCCATCGCCGTATCGAGCGCCTGTGTCATGGACTGCCGCTCCTGGGCAACACGCTGTGTTTGGCGCCCTTCGGTCGCTACCTGCGCCAACCGCCCGCTCACCACCGTGAGAGCGAGGTATTGCGCCTGTGGGTCGGGGAGCGCGATCGCTTGCGTCCGCGCCGCCGCGATGCCGTCCAGTTCGTGCGCGGTCGCGGTGTTCGCACGGTGCGATGCCAGCGCATGCACGATCCCGATCAGCGCGGCAAGCACGAGCGCGAGCAGAAACCCGCCGAGAAGCATCCAGAGGCGCGGCGGCAGTTGTGGCAGCCGCTCCGTTCGGCGGGCGCGGTACGAATCGTTCCAGGGCGCGGCGTGCGGTGACGCACCGTCCCTCTGCCAACCGCGCAGGCGGTCGGATCGGGCGGATGGTTCCCGCTCACCGAGGTAGTCCCACCGCTGCTCGCCATCATCGCTCTGCGGGATGGGAATGGGGGCGGAATGGAATTGTGGCGCCGGTTCCGCGGGAAGCGGGAGTTCCGTCGGCCATGCGGCCATGCTCCCTGCTTGCGCTGCGCCTGAAAACCCGTTAGCGCCCATTGTCGAACAGAGGACGCCGTAGGCTTGCGGCAAGCGATAACGTGCGCCGAGTGAGACGAGGTACGCTGCCGCATGCGTCGCGTCGCCCGCGAGGAGTGGTCCGTCATCCTCGCGGGCTAATACACGGCCAAGTGCGGAGACGCAGAGCGCGGCGAATAACCCCTCACCCGCATCGACATGAAAGAGATCAGGCTCAATCGTCGGGAGGCTACCGAGCGGTGCGGAGTCGGCGTGGCCGTGCAGCGGCGGTAGCGCGGTCATCCCCTCCGCGCCGACGATCAGCGCCTGACCCGGCCCGGCCTGGATGATGTAGGCATCTGCGCCCCGCGCGACAAGCGCCGTCAGCCCGATAGTGACCGGCTGACGCAGCCCGCGCGACGCCCGCTGCTGGTAAAGTGCGCCGTTCGCTTCCTCCATGCCCGCGATCAGTGCATTTGTGAGCATGCGTGGGCCTGCCGCATCGTACCCGGCACGAAACGCATCGAGCGCGAGGAGGCAGCGTCGCGTCGCCTCCGGATCGGGCTGCGCGGCCTCCGCACAGAGGACGAGCGCTGTTTCGCCGTCATGCGACGTTTCAATCGCCACGGTCGGCGCAATCTCGCCGACCCCCGCGCCACATGCGTCGAAGGGGACGACTGTCCAGGTGGGTTGCGCCCGTGCGGTGCGGCGCGATCTGGTTGCAAACACCATGCGACCCCCGACACTGCGTACCGCGTCCCCGAATTGCTAGCCCAACGCAATTCGAGTGTACGTTCACTTGGTACGTATTGTCTCATGGTCGCCGCCGTGTCGCAAGCCTTCCGTTCTGACATCCGAACACAACGCAAATTCCCCAGTGGTAGCAGGCTTTCCAGCCTGCTACCATCTTTGTCTCGCATCCGTTCATGTAATGGTGATTGGCAGGAGAGCGACAAGCCCATTCGTGTCAACCCGCACGCCGTCGCGGTTGAAGATCGGTAGCGGGTGCGTGGGGTCATTGACGGGCGCCATGCCGATGAGGATGCGGTACTGGCCCGGCGCGAGGTTGGGCGGAATGTACAGGTCGTGCGGATCGTAGGGGTCGTCTTTCGGCCCCCATGTACTCGTCGGCCAGTGGCCATCGAGTGGCGGAATGTCGTAGGCGCCGACGTCGTGGCCCGTTGCGTCAACGAGCCGCACGAGCACGGTGTAGTCGTCCGGGATCGCGTGGTTCGGCGTGATCCAGCGCAGCAGGAGCGGCGCGAACGCCCCGCGCGCGATCTCCTTCTTCCCATTGAGTGTTTCGAGCGACGCGCCCAACAGCCCGATGCCGGTGGTGCCCATCTGGAGATCGGTCGTCACATCGGGCCGGGACTGGTCGGCCTCGAACGGCCCATCGTACGCGAAGCAATCGAGCAGGACGCCGAGGTATTTTTGCTCGGCGAAGAGCGTCTGCGAGCGTTGCAGATTCGCGATGCCGTTTGTATAGAAGCCGAGAATCCGCCCGTCCGGGTCCTGCGTCGGCGCGCGTTCCGGCGACTCGACGAGCCATGCCCGCTCCCAGCCGCGCGTCTTCTCGATGAAGAAGGCGTTGAGCGCACGATCCGTGATGTTCGTCCCCGCTGCGAGCGAGGGCGGCGTGACGACCGGGAGGGTGCGCAGCGCCGGGAACTGCATCGCGTAGTAGTCATAGGTGGAACGGAGGTAGCCCGGATAGATGACGACGCCATCACCGGCGCGCGCGTGCTCCGCGAGATGCCGGTACGCCTCGCGCCAATCCTCTTTCTGTGGCGTCGTTGAGAAATTTACGTCCCGCAACGGCATCCATGCGACGATCAGCACGGCAATACCGCCCGCGACAGCGAGCAGCCAGATCGGCTTCCAGCGCAGCAATCCATCCAGTCCGAGCGCGGCGAGAAGCAGGAAGCCCGGTAACGTGACGATCAGATACCGATCCTCAAAGACCGCACGTTGCACGGACAGCGCCATAAAGAGCAATCCCGGCACCGCCGTCATCGCCGCGATGACGAGCAGCACGAGACGCGATGGCCAGCCGTCCCCCGTTTCTTTCCGCGCCCACCATGTCAATCCAATGCCGAGCGCGGCAAGCGTGACGTAGAGCCAAACACCCCATGACTGCACCGCGTCACTCGCGCGATGCGTGACGCTGAACTCGGCGAGCATCCGTTGCAGGAGCGTCCACGGCGTTGCCTTCACCTGCCATGTCGGACCATTCTGGACGGCGAAGATCGCGCCCCAAATCAGGATCGGCAACGCGGCGACGCCGATCAGGATCGCTAGCCAGCGCGCCTGTCGCCATGCCGGTCGCACGCCGTATCCCGCGCGCCAGAGGCCGACGGCGATCACCGCGTGCGCGGCGAGCACGAGAAGAAACGTGGCGTGGATGCCCAACGTGACCGCCGCGATAACACCGTAGGCGATCCACGCCGGGCCACCGCGCCGGATTGCCGCGAGCAATACCCACGTTGTCACAATCGTGAGCAGTACGAGCAGGCTGTACATCTTGGCATCCTGCGCGTACCAGTGCGCATAGGGCGAGATTGTGAGCAGTGCGGCGGCAATGACGCCGAGGCGCGGCCCGCGCAGCGCGCGACCGAGGCCATAGAGCGCAGGGATAGCGAGCGTCCCGGCAATGGCCGAGGGGAGCCGGACGGCGACTTCCGATGTGCCGAGCACCTTGATCCACGCCGCCATGCCGAGGGTATAGAGCGGCCCGTTCTCGCCCGGATTGACGACGTTCCGCAGCAACGCGGGGAGTGGCTGCCGGGCGCGCATCACGAGGTCCGCTTCGTCGAACCACAGCCCTTGCTGGCCGAGGTGATAGCGACGCATCAGGCCACCGAGCAGCGTCAGGAATGCGAGCAGGATGAGCGGGATCGCCTCACCGCGCAAGCGTTCCCACCCGCCGCGCGCGCGCGGCGGCGCTGCCGCGTCCGCTGGTATCTGTCGCTCGACAACCGCCATCAGCGTTCCACTCCTGACGCAACGACCGGACCCGTGCGTACCCCGGTCACCGTCACGCCGAGCGTATCGTACAGCGCGAGCGTCTGCGTGGCGATTGCGGGCCAGGTGAAACGCTGCGCATACGCCGCCGCACCCGCACGGAGCCGGGCCGCAAGCAGATCGTCCCGGAGAATCGCTTGCACAGCCTCCGCGATCGCCCGTGCATTGGCCGCCGGGACACAGCGCGCGACCTCGCCATCCCGAAAGTCAGGCAACCCATCATAGACGGCGGGCGCGGGCGTCGTCGTCACAACGGGAATGCCCTGGGCAAGCGCCGCCAGCAGGCTCCCCCGCCGGGGTGACGCGCCATCGCGATAGGGCAAGAGACAGACATCGCTCACCGCTAATGCCTCCGCGACATCGGCAGCGGGCAACGGGCCGGTGCGATGCACGAACGCCGTCAGGCCCGCCGCCGCGCACTGCTTGTCAACGGCGGCCTCCGTCGCGCGGTTCGTCGGATCGTTCGCGCCCGCCCCCGCACCGATGAGCAGGAGATGGGCGGCCGTTCCTTCCCGCCGCAGCAGTGCGAGTGCGTCAAGTACCATCTCAATTCCCTTTGACTGATTCAGCAGCCCGAAGGTCGTCAGCAACGGCGCATCGGCGGGAATCCCGTACCGCGCGCGAATCGCCTGCCCATCACGAACGGACGCCGGGGGAATGTTGCTGCCAATCGGGATCAGCGCCGTCATGCGATTCCATTCCTCAAGCGTCTGCCGATCCGCGCCGTTGGTCGCGATCGCGGCGTCGCTGTCACGCGCAAGACGGTACATGACCTGTCCGCGCAGCGGCCCGGCCTTTGGAAAGAGATAGGGAGGCCGCAGATCATGGAAGGTCGTCACGAACCACGGCCGCAGATGTGGCTCTGGTGCGTACCGATACACGTCTCCGCGCGCAAACGGGACCCGTCCGGGCAGCAGGTTGATCGCGGGATGCATCCCGTACATCCCCGTCTGGAACTGAAGATGGAGCACATCAGGCCGTACTTGCTTGACAACCGCACGCACAAGCCGCGCGACGCGCCAATCCCAACGACGGACGACCGGAAAGAGAGTGATGGCATCGTTCAACGCCCGACTGCTCGTTGCAGATGTCAACACCGCGACGGATGCCCCGCTGTCCGCGAGACTCCGCGCGAGTAACGCGGTGTAGTCGCCGACGCCGCCCGGCATCGGCGGATACTCGGCGGAGACGAGGAGAACGCGGCGCGTCACGTTCAACGTCCGCGACCGGGCGGGAGGAGCAGCGCGCGGAGCGTCGTCCACGCCGCCAGCACGCGCGCGGCGCGCAGGTCGCGTTTATGGCCAAGCGACCATTTCGCCGCCTCACGAATGAGCCGCACGATCTGATCGCTGATGAGCGCGCCGCGCGTCACCCATCCGGCGACCGGCCCGTACAGTTCGCCCATCAGGTGCGTCTTGCTGACGGCGAATGCCCGCTGCCGCACGGCGATGTTCTGGCCGGTGCTGCTCCCTTCATGATGCCGCACCTCGGCCTCCGGCACGAAGCGGACGCGCCATCCCGCCCGCCGTACGCGCCAGCACCACTCCGGCTCCTCCGCGTAGAGAAAGAGCCGTTCATCGAGCAACCCGACCGCCGCGAAGACTTCCCGCCGCACGAGCAGGCAGGCGCCAACGAGCCAATCCACATCCTGCGCGACATCGTCGGGCAGATCGGCGCGATAATAGCGCGCGAGCGCCGGGTGATCCGGCCACCATTCCTGCACGAGCGTGCTTTCGACGAGCGCGGTCGCGAGCGTCGGAAAGCGGCGGCGCGACGGCTGAATCGTCCCATCGGGGTAGCGCAGGAGCGGCCCGACGACCCCGACCACCGGATCGGCAAAGAGCGCGCGATGAAGCGCGGCGAGCGCACCGGCGGTCAGTTCCGTATCGGGATTGAGGAGCAGGATGGCATCGCCGCACGCTCGCTTGATGCCAAGATTGGTCCCGCGCGCGAATCCGGTGTTCTCCCCCGGTTCGAGCAGGATAACCGCCGGGAACGCCCCGCGCACCATCGCGGCGGTATCATCGTGCGAATCGCTCTCCACGACGATTGTCTCAATCATGTATCCGTCGCTCTGGTCATGGATCGAGCGCAGGCAGGCGCGCAGCACCTCCCGCGTATTGCGGCTCACAATGATGATCGAGATGTCCGGAATCGCTGTCGTCAATGCAATCCGTCCCACGCAACGATGCGGCAACCGGCGCCCCGCGTATGGCCTATCGTATCACGCGGCGGGATGTCGGCAGGCGGGTCGCCGCCGGTCAGGGCATCGCGGTATCGGTGATTGCACCGGGCCACGAGCGCGCCTCAACCATCGCGCACGGGCCACCGGCAATCACGTCGAGGCCGAGGGCCGCCGCGTGCGCGATCACCGCTGGCGATTCCGCGCCGGGTTGCAACCAGATACGCGTGATCCCCGCCGCCTTCGCCTGATCGAGCACCGGCGGCACGCGCTGCGGCGGGATGACGATGTCCAGCACCTCCACACCGTCCGGCAGCGCGGCGATATCGGGATAGGCCGGATCGCCCTCCACCGTCGCAAGGGTCGGGTTCACCGGATAGACCGTGTACCCGCGCTCGCGCAGCACCCGATAAATTCGATTGCCGAATTTCGCCCGGTTATCACTCGCCCCGACGACCGCCCATGTCCGCCGCTCCACCCAATCCGCAATTCGTGCCTGCGTATTCATACATCCTCCTCAGAATTATTGAACCACCAGGACGCCAGGGAAGGACCATAACGCAGAGAGCGCAGAGGAGGGAAATGAAAACCCGATCCCTCTCTGTGCATTCTGCGTCCTCTGCGTCCTCTGCATTCAATCTTTCTTTCCTCCGGAGTATCGGTTCAATTTCCTTCTTGCAAGAATGGGACGACGGCGCGTATGAAGGCGTCCGGCTTGCGGGCGTGGAGACTGTGGCCCGCACCAGCGATTTGGATGGCGCGGCCGTCCGGCAGCAAATCGAGGTAGAGGGCGGCGTCGGCATCGGAGACGAAGCCACCCGAAGCCGTGTCGCCATAGAGGAGTAAGACCGGGCAGTGCAGCGCCGCAACCG
>JALYUS010000398.1 GCA_030853625.1 Chloroflexota bacterium | reverse complement strand
ACGATGGCCTGCGCGAGGACCGTGGCGGTCGTCGTGCCGTCACCGGCGATGTCGTTGGTCTTCGTGGCGGCTTCCTTCAGGAGTTGCGCGCCCATGTTCTCGTAGGGGTCTTCGAGTTCGATCTCCTTGGCGACCGTGACGCCGTCATGCGTGACGGTCGGGGCGCCGAACTTCTTGTCGAGGGCGACGTTGCGACCCTTCGGGCCGAGCGTCGTGCGGACGGCGTTCGCCAGCGTATCCACGCCGACCTTCAGGCGACGGCGCGCGTCCTCATTGAATGCGATCTGTTTTGCCATAGTGGAGAATCCTCCTGGTGGAGCAGGCTTCCGCCTGCACGAACGAAAAACGTCACCCCAACGGGCGACGATGTTACGGGGAGACGACGGCGAGAATGTCTTTCTCGCTGATGACGAGGTACTCTTCTTCTTCGACCTTGAACTCGGTGCCGGCATACTTGGCGAACAGCACTTCGTCGCCCTCGTTCAGGTCAATCTCGACCATCGTGCCGTCGTCCAATTTGCGGCCCTTGCCCTTGGCAACGACGATCCCACGCTGCGGTTTCTCCTGCGCGGTGTCCGGCAGGACGATCCCGCTCTTCGTCACTTCTTCCCGCTTAACGGGTTGAATGACGACGCGATCACCCAGCGGACGAAGTTTGACGGCTGTTGCGCTCATAGACGATCTACCTCCCTGTGCGGTACACTACAAAACCGATCCAACCGATTCCGACGTAACGTTAGCACTCAGACGATGAGAGTGCTAACAGCCCTATCCTACCACGGTGCGGGTGACGTGCAAAGAGGTAGGGCGATGCCCTTGTCGGATGAGAGCGCAATAACGCGATTTTACTCTTGTTTCCTCCCTTTTTCTGTTTAGCACTCGCGCCCATCGTTTGCTAATGGCGACACAATGCGCCGCGCATATTCTGCGGATGACACGCAACCCCCCGCTTACCGCGATAGCGGCAGGGGGTTGGGCGATCCGCTCACCGGCGAACCGGCCGGGCGCGGGGAGGGCGCCGACATTGGTGTGCCGGTGACAGGCGACCCGGCGATGTTGAACGAGATCGCGCTGTCCGTGACGGTCAGCGCGCCATTGTTGTCGATCCCCCACCGTTATTTGCGGTCACATTGCCTTCGATCGTGCAGTTCGTCACCGTCACCACCGAGCCGGTTACGGTGAATAGTCCGCCGCCGCACAACGGGTTCGGTGGAAAGTTACCGCCGATGCATTGCCGCGAACCTTGACCGTTGAGGATTGCGAGGCCGCAGAGCGCCGCAGTCACATTAGCGTTCACCGCGACAACGTTCGGCAGCGACCCCGCCGCCGTCGCGCTGCCGTCACACGTCGTCACATGCCGCGTCATCGCCGCCCCAACAGGCACAACAGCCGAGCGCGATGCCACCGCACCGACGAGCGCGAGCAACACGAACGCGAGGGCGAGGGCGATACGCTGTAACGCTGCAATCATGTTCATGCTCAAATCCTCCCCTGTACAGACGTACAGCGCGACAGATGACGGAACCGCGCGCA
Source organism: Chloroflexota bacterium (assembly GCA_030853625.1). GTDB lineage: Bacteria > Chloroflexota > Chloroflexia > Thermomicrobiales > JALYUS01 > JALYUS01. The sequence continues at coordinate 3,972 of JALYUS010000398.1, read as the reverse complement.
TCGCATTCAGCGCGATGGCGGCAGTGGGTTCGGCGTTGGCCCCGTCGGCACGACGCTCGCGCGGGATGACGGCATCGGGATCGGCTTTTCTGCCGCCGGTGATGCCGATGGGCGTGGCGGCGATGGCGCTGCATTTGGCACTGCGTATGTTAGGGTGCTTGTCGCGATATGCCCCGTGCCGGGGTTCGTCACGACCACCGGCACCGTCCCCGCCGCGTGCGCCGGGACATTCGCCATGAACGACATGCCGTCGTTTGCCACTGTGATCGGCAGCGACGCCCCATTCACCGTGACGGTGGTTCCGGTCTGGAAGCCGCTGCCGGTGAAGGTGAGGCGCTGCCCCGCCGTGCCGGTCTGCGCGGGTCGCAGCGTCGGCGAAACGGGGACATATTCATACGCGCCGATGTCGCACGCCGCGTCTTGTGGGCGACCGACGCCGCGCTCATCGGTGGTGACGCCGGAGGGGCAGGCGCCGCCCGCATCAATCGCCGGGCTGGCTGGGCCGAGCGCGTGCGTCTGCGTCGTGCCGGGGGCATTGAGGGCGAGTGGGGCGAGCAGCGGATCAACCGGGCTGGTGTCGGTACCGGCGATATCACCCTTCGTGCCGTTGGAGACGCCGCTGCTGCCGGACGCGTCGCCGATCAGATTGTTGCCGTTCGATGTGACTGCGCCGTTGATATCGAGACCCATATTCCCAGCGATGATCGTGTCGCGGATTGTTGCGCTCCCACGACTATGGCTATAGAGGCCATCGGGGCTATTCCGCGTCATCGTGCCGTTAATGAGCGATAGCACGCCACCGCTGTCGTTATCAATCCCACCACCTATTTCCCCGCTCCGCCCGGCATTGTCACTTACCGTGCTATTGGTGAGCGTCAATGTCCCGTCGTTGAAGATGCCCGCCCCGCGCGCGCTCAACGTGTTGCCACTGATCGTGCTGCCGATGATCTGGGCGGTCCCGCCGTTGACGAAGATGCCGCCGCCGCTGCTCGTTGAAGTATTGCCGCTCACCGTACTGGCGGTGAGCGTTAGCCCGGTGCCATCGCTGAAGATACCGCCGCCATCTCCGGCGCCGTTATTGGCAACCACGCTGTTCGCCAGTGCCAGGGAACCGTGGTTCGCGATGCCCCCGCCCCCGCTACTGCTGTTCGCGCCATGCTGAATTGTCACCCCACTCAGTGTGACGATCATACCGGCATTGATGGTGAAAATCGTGCCGCTGTTCGTGCCGTCCACAATCGTCGTGCTCGCGCCCGCGCCGGTGATCGTCACATTCCGATCAATCGTGACGTGGTCGTTGTAGGTCGGAAACGCCCTCGGATTCGCCGCGACAGAGACCGCTCCCCCCGCGACCACATTGCCGACAGCCTCGCTGATCGTCGCGAAAGGAAGGTCCGTGCCGTTGCCGTCCGCCGGTGCGTTGGCTTGCACCGAGACGGCTGCGGCGAGTTCATATGCGCCGATGTCGCATGCCCCATTCTGGGGGCGGGAGACGAGACGCTGATCGGCGCTTGGGCAGCCCGCGCCAGTGGTGGGTACGACATCGAGCGCGGGGCTGGTCGGAAGCAGGGCCTGCGTCTGCGCCGGGCCGCCATTATTTTGCAGGGGGCCGAGTAGCGGATTGACATCGGTGAGATCGCTGGGCACGAAGCCGCTGCCGCCGCTCGTGTTGCCGATCAGATTATGCCCGAGGCTCGTGACGGCGCCCGCCACGTCGGCGGCGGCGCCATTCAGGGTATTGCCCGCGACAATTGTGTTCTCGATCGAGGCGCTACCCCCGGCGAGAGAAATGCCACCGCCGTTCGTTGCGGCGTTGTTGCTGATGGTGCTTTGCACGATGGTGGCGCTGCCGCTGGCCATGCGGATACCGCCCCCAAAGCCGCCGCCTGTCGCGGTGTTGCCGCTGATCGTGCTGGTCGTTACCGTCAACGATCCCTCATTGAAGATTGCGCCAGACGTGTTGCCGCTGATCGTGCTGCGCGTGATCGTGACGACGCTGTTGCTCCCCGAAAAGACGGTGATGTCAATGCCGCCGCTGCCCGCGCCGGAGGTATTCCCGACGACGGCGCTATCCAACAGATTCAGGTTGGCGATGAAGACCGAGATGCCACCACCCGCACCCTGCCCCCCTGCGTTGCCGTGCTGGATCGTCAGTCTGCTGATGTTCACTATCACGCCGCTTGCGCCGCTGTTGTTAATCGTGAAGACGGTCGCCGTGTTGTTGCCGTCCACCGCGAGGACGTTCGCCCCCGGTCCGAGGATCGTCATGGAGGTATTGAGATACAACGTGCTGCCGAGGGTAATTGTGCCGCCCAGCCCCACTTGAAAGACGATCGTCGTGTTGCCGTTGGCATTGGCGTAGGCGACGGCGTCGCGAAGCGAGCAAGTGCCCATACCGCTGGTCGCGCACCCGTTCGTCGAATCGGCCGTCGTCGTGACGGTGACGTTCACCCCGGTCGCGCCAACGGGCATCACGGGCAGCAGCAACACGATCAGGAGCAGCGCGGTGAACCGACGTACCAGTACCAGCATTTCTCGTACCCTCCATCATTTCCTGACCTCTTGGGCCGCCTTCGATTCGTCAGATTGCTTCGATAGACGATCAGCGCGAGGGCGGCAGTGGGTTCGGCTTCGGCCCCGTTTGCGTGCCGACGCTCACGCGGGGCGACGGCATCGAAACCGGACTGTCACCGTCGCCTGTGTACCGTTATTCACCTGCGCTGTCGTCTCGCGTTCGTTTAGCGCGATGGCGGTATGGGATTAGGCGATCCGCTTATCGAGACACCGGGCGGACGCGATGTGGGAATTGGGCTTGCGTGTCCGTTTGGCGGCGCCGATGCTCGCGCCGACGGCACGGGATTGACTACCCCGTAGGTGTAGCCATTCGTCAGCGTGCCGGTCAGCCCTTGGACCGTGACGTTCACATTGACCGCACCAGAGGCGCTCGCCGCCGGGGTCGTCGCGGTGATCTTCGTGTCGCTCACCACCGTCACATGCTGCGCCGCCGTGCTGCCGAAGGTGACGGACGCGCCCGGCGCGAAGTACGCTCCGGTGATCGTGACCGATGCGCCGCCAGCGACCGAGCCACTGGTCGGGCTGATTGACTGCACGGCGGGCGTGAAGTTGGCATAGGTCAGCATGGTGGTGGCGGGTGCGGGTGCGAAGGTCGGTTCGCTGACGCTGGCGGTAACGTTGCCGGAAAGGTGTGGGTGGAACGTCGCTGTCAGCGCGGTCCCATCCGACGCGACATTCGTCACCGGCGTGTTCACACCATCCACGGTCAGCGTGAGGCCGGGCTGAAACCCCGTGCCGGTGAGGGTTGCCGTGCCGCCGGAGGTGGGGATCGTCGTGCCATTGAGGGTGAGGATGAGGTATTCGTACGCGCCGATGTCGCACGCCGATCCCTGCGGCCGTAGCACACCGCGCTGATCCTTGCCAGCCACCGGCGCCGGACCGGTCTGGCTGGTGCAGATCGTGTTGTCGCCGTGGTTGACGGCGATGCTCGTCGAGAGGATGGCTTCAGTGGGCGTCGGGCCGCCATTGTTGGCGAGCGGGAGGGCGACGAGGCCGGGATCGCGCGGGAAGGCAATCGTGCCGGTGTAATCGGTGCCGCCCATCGAGACATCGGTAAAGCCGGTGCTGCCGTCCGTCTCGTGGATGAGGTTGTGGCCGCCGTCGGAAAATTGCCCAAACACGTCGGGGCTAGCGCCGCTCGCGGGCGCGGTGTTGTTCGCGACGATCGTGTTCGCGAGCGTCGCTGCGGCGGAGAGGTTATCCTTGTAGATGCCGCCGCCACTGCCGCCGTTGGAGGTGCTGACACTGTTGCCGGTCACGGTATCATTCATCAAGATCGCCGACCCATGGACATCGAGATACATTCCGCCGCCCAGAACTATCGCGCTGTTTCCGCTCACCGTGCTATTGCTGAGGGAGAGCATGCCAATACTGGGTGGGGTCCCAGAGAGACCGCTG
>JALYUS010000361.1 GCA_030853625.1 Chloroflexota bacterium | reverse complement strand
CGCCGAAACAGTAAGGACCATCCTACCCCAACCCCCTCCCCCGCTCGGCGGGCGGAGGGGCGGGTGGGGGGCCACTGCCTTCAATTCAGCGGTTCGACGCCCGCGTCCCACCGCTGACCAACGGCTTGCCGGACGCCGAGTGCGAGTGTCGGATAGGCGTGGATCGCCTGGGCGACGCGCCCCGCGAAGGCGTTCGCCTGCATCGTGACGACCAGTTCGTGCAGAATGTCGCCCGCGTGCGGCCCAATAATATGCGCGCCCGCGATCTGCCCGCCGCCGAGCTTCTTCGTGATCCCCTTCGGCACGAGGATTACCTTGATAAAGCCCTGCGTCTCGCCCATCGTGATCGCGCGGTCCACGCGATCGAAGGGCCAGCGGAGCACTTCGATCTTGTCGCCGTATTCCTTGCGCGCCTCCTCCTCGGTCATGCCGACGCGCGCCACTTCGGGATCAGTAAACGTCACCCACGGCACGACGCAGTAATCCGCCTTCTTCGCTTTCGACCGCTTGCCCGGCTTGCCGATGTTCTCCGCGACGAGCCGCCCTTGATACTCCGCGACATGCGTAAATTGGTAGAGGCCAGTGCAGTCGCCCGCCGCCCAGATGTGCGGGATAGGTGTCTGCAACGTCTCCTGCACGGGAATGCCCTTGCGATTCGCCTCGATTCCGGCGTTTTCGAGGCGTAGATGCTCGATGCGCGCCTTGCGCCCAGCGGCGGCAATCACCATCTCCGCGCGGACAGTCACTTCCTGCCCGTCGCGAATGCCGGTGACGACCTTATCCGGCCCCTCGACGGCGACGCGCTTTGCCTCGGTGCCGGTATAGATCGTGATCCCTTCCTTGAGCAGGATTTCCTTGAGCGCGGCGGACATCTCCGGGTCTTCCTTCGGCAGGAGCCGCACGTTGCGCCCGACAATCGTTGTCGGCACGCCGAAGCGGGCGAAAATCTGCGCGAACTCGCAGCCAATCGGCCCGCCGCCGAGGACAACGACCGAACGCGGCATGTCGTAGACACTTTGCAAGACCTGGATATTCGTCATGAACCCGGCGTCATGAATGCCCTCAATCGGCGGGACGTTCTCCTCTGAGCCGGTGGCGATCACGATATTCTCAGCGGCGATCGCGCGCTCGCCGACCGCGATGGTATGCGCGTCGAGGAAATGCGCGCGCCCCTCGATCACATCAATGCCGATCTTGCGGAAGACTTCGGCATTCTCGCCTTTGGCGATTTCGGCGATGATCGCGTCCTTCCGACCGAGTACTGCCGGGAAATCTACGGCGATGCCGTCCGCGTGCAGGCCATAGTCCGCCGCGTGGCGCATCTGGTAGAAGACCTTTGCCGACTCAATCAGCGCCTTCGACGGCACGCAGCCGGTGTAGAGGCATTCGCCGCCGACCCGCTCCTCCTCGATCAGCGCGACTGTGTGCCCCATCTCCGCCAACAGTCGTGCGGCCGTCATCCCCGCCGTCCCCGCACCGATCACCACGACACCGTACGTACTCCGTGCGCCTGCCATACTGTTTGCTCCTTTGGTGAGTTGTTGCCTCGTCGTGCGTATGATACCGGAAAACCTAACCCCCGGCCCCTTCCCGCGAGGAAGGGGTGACTCATCGCGATATTCAAGACGTTCGATCTAACGCCCCGATCTCTCGGAGGCTCACTCCCCTTCCCACGCCGAGGAACGGAAGGGGCCGGGGGGTTAGGTTCCCTCCAATCGGGTTCACCACACGGAACGAATGCATCGCTTCCGAAAATCATGCGGCAAAGATATGATAGCGTCATAGTGAGCGATAGCGTGAGATGAAGGAGCGGGCGCGAGATGAGCGATATTAAACTCTTCCGCACAAATAACGGCACCGTTGAAGAATTGAAAGGCACATCGGTCGCCCTTGAGAAGTCGCTCCAGACGCTTATTGAGCAACATCTCGAAGCATTCCTCGGTATCCGCTTCCTCGCGTCCGAGCATTCAACCGGCAAGGTATATGGCGGACGTATTGATACACTCGGCATTGATGAAAATGGTTGCCCCGTCATCATCGAATACAAGCGGGCGCTCAACGAGAACGTCATCAATCAAGGTCTTTTCTATCTCGACTGGCTGATGGATCACAAGGCTGACTTCAAGTTACTCGTCATGGAGAAATTCGGAAAAGAGCAAGCGGACAG
>JALYUS010000353.1 GCA_030853625.1 Chloroflexota bacterium | reverse complement strand
ACACCGGCGACCTTCGCTTTGACGAACGATCCCGGCGCTCCGGCGAGTGTGACGGCGACGGCGGGTGATGGGCAGAGCGCGCCGGTGACGACGCCCTTCCCGGTGGCCCTGACGGTGCGGGTCGCCGATCAGGATGGCAACGCCGTGCCGAACGTCACCGTCACCGTCACCGCTCCGGCGAGCGGGGCGAGCGGTATCTTCACCGGTGGAGGGGCGAGTGTGACGGCGCAGACCAATGCACAGGGGATCGCCAGCGCGCCCGCCTTGACCGCCAACGACACGGCGGGCGGGTACAGCGTGACCGCGACGGTCAGTGGGGTGGGGACGGCGGCACGCTTCCGCCTGACGAACACGGCGGCGGCCTTGCGGAGCATCGTCTTCAGCCTCCCGGCGAGCGTCGGCAGCCCACCGAGCGTGAAGGTGGGGCAGACGGTGGCGTTCAGGGCGACGGGGACGTATGCCGATGGCACGACACAGAACGTGACCGATCAGGTGCAGTGGACATCAAGCAACCCGCAAGTAGTGATGGTGGACGCGCAAGGGAACGTGACGGGCGAAAGTCCGGGGACGGCGACGATCACGGCGACATTGAACGGGGTGAGCGAGACGGTGGTGGTGACGGTGGCGGGGCCGACGCCGGTGGGGATCGTCGTCGCACCCGCGCCCGCCGCCCGACCGGGGGGAGCGACGAGTGTGCCGGGGGCAGTGCCTGCACCGGCGCCTGCTCCGCGCGCATCCGGTGGACCGATAGCGCCCGCTGCGGCGACGGGTGGGTCACCACCCGCTCCCATCCCTGCCAGTCGCTGACGCGGGGGAATCCTAACTCCCCAGCCCCCTTCCCTCGCAGGGAAGGGGGAGTGAGTCTCCGCGAGATCACGGCGTTATAAGAATGCCTCGGTATCGCGACGAGTCACCCCTTCCCTGCGAGGGAAGGGGACGGGGGGTAGGATTCCCCGGGGACGGTCCATTCCGCTGGCAGCGCCCATGCTATACTTTTGTCAATGGAATGGTTCGGCCCGGCGTGTTCTGAGCCGCGTGTGTGCGCTTGTCTCCGTCACCGGGCCATCATGGAGGTTCCTCCCACTACATGAGCGCTGATGTTTGGAGAACGATTGCCGGGCTGGCGATGCTTGCCCTGATCGTCTTCCTCAATGCCTATTTCGTCGCGACCGAGTACGGCCTCGTCGCCTCTCGCCGCAGCCGGATCGAGCAACTGGCGCGGGAAGGGAATACGCGCGCGCGCTGGGTAAAAGCCGCCCTCGCCAACCTCAACCCATACATCTCCGCGACGCAAATCGGCATCACGATTGCCGGGTTGGCGCTCGGCTATCTCGGTGAACCGGTCGTCGCGAAACTGATCGAACCCGCCTTCGCGTGGTTGCCGGCCAATTTGCCGCTGCTCTCCGCGCATGTGATCGCCATCGTCATCTCTTTTCTCCTCGTCACGTACGTCACCGTCCTGATGAGTGAACTGCTGCCGAAGCGCATCGCCATTCAGAACCCGGAGCGGATGGCGCTGCTCGTGATTGGCCCGATCCGCATCCTCCTCGTCGTTTTTCGCCCCTTGATCGCCGTCCTCAACAACAGCGCGAATGTTCTTCTCCGGCGGCTTGGCCTCGGCGAGACGAGCGAGCGCGGGACGTATACCGAAGAGGAATTGCGCATCCTCGTGCGCGAGAGCGAGCAGGCGGGAACGCTCGAAACGGGCGAGCGCGAGTTGATTGACCGCGTCTTCTCCTTCGCGGACAAGGAAGCGCAGCAAGTAATGGTGCCGCGCACGCAGGTCGTCGGAATCGAGCAGCAGACGCGGATCGCCGACGTTGCGCCGCAGGTCGCGACGAGCACCTATACCCGTTTCCCTGTCTATGAAGAAAATCTCGACACGATTCACGGTATGGCGCACGTCAAGGACATCATCGCGGCAGTCGGCTCCGGGCGGGGCGAGGAACGGATCGAGGCGATCATGCGCCCGGTGCTTGTCGTGCCCGAATCGGTGCATATAGATGATCTGATGCTCGAAATGCGCCGCCGCCACACGCACATGGCGATCCTCGTGGACGACTATGGTGGCACGGCGGGTCTCGTGACGATGGAGGACCTGATCGAGGAACTGGTCGGGGACATCGAGGACGAGTTCGACCGCGCCGCACCGCAACTGCAACGCAACGCGGACGGTAGCATCACGCTGGATGGCCGCACGCCGATCGCGGAAGTCCGCGCGATGGTGCCCCTCGGTGATGTAGACGACGGCTACGAAACCATCGCCGGCTACGTCCTGGATCGCATGGGACGGATCCCGAAAGCGGGCGAGAGCATCGAGACGGATCACCTCCATATCCGTGTGGATCGGATGGATCGCTTGCGCATTGCCCAGGTGACGCTCATCCCGACGGATGGCGCGACGCGGGATGTGGCGGCTGCGGATTAGCGCGGGTTTCGCAATGACGCGTGCTGATGAGTGTGCCGGTGGTAGCAATCTTCCAGCCTGTTTGAAACGCAGGCTGGAAGCCTGCCACCACCGGTCGCCATCAGCGTCATGAAGTAGGCGATCCCTTTCGTACCCGCAGACAGCGTTGGCGGACTAAGGGTGATCGTCGGGGCGATATTGGTCAGCATGAAGGCAACCGAGGTCGCGTCCATCGCGATCGCCGTCACGAGGTACGGCCTGCCCGCCATCCCGTTCGCGGTCGCCGTCACACTCGCCAGCCTGCCACCGGTTCGACGGGATTGTTCGCGGTGAGGGTGACGACGAGGGAAGTGGCGAAGGCCGTGCCAACGGTTGACATGGCTGCACGTTTTTGGCAACGGTCGGCCGCGATCAAGGAAGTGCTGGGGTAGCAGTAAGGAAACATGGAGAGGAATTGTAAACGTTTGCTTCCCTGTCTTTCTCTGCGCCCTCTGCGCCTTTGCGGTTCATGTGCTTTCGCCTCCCGGTTTCAGCCATTGATC
>JALYUS010000332.1 GCA_030853625.1 Chloroflexota bacterium | reverse complement strand
GTACGAATCCGAAGGACCTCGCGCGCTTCCCACTCCTGTCGCTGGCGGACAAAGCGCGACTTGGCGCACTCGGCGCATCGCTCCTGCGCACGACAATTGCCGACATCTGGGCCGATACGGACGATGAGCCGACCGACGCGTATCTCCGCCGCTTTGGCTTCTCCGTGGAGGGCATCGAGCATTTCTTCCGACCCTTCTTCGCGGGTATTCTTCTCAACTCCGCATTGGATACGAGCAGCAAGGATTTTCGCTTCATTTACAAGATGCTCGTTTCCGGCCAGACGGTGACGACACGCGACGGCCTCGGCGCGATCCCGCAGGCAATCGCGGCGGCGGTGCGCGCTGCCGGGGGCGAGATCGAAACGAATATCCGCGTCACGGCGATCGTGCCGAGCGTAGACGGCGCACGGGTAACGGCAATCGAGGTTGTGCGGCATGATGGTGCGCCGGAGCGGATCGAAGGTGCAGCCGTTGTCCTTGCGGCAACCGCGCCGGAAGCGCGCCGACTACTCGAACCGCTTGATGCACCCGTCGCGCAGCGCATTCCGACGCTGGGATTGCCCTCGACGACACTCGCGTGGAAATTACCGCGCTCGCTCTACCCGGATAAGAAAATCCTCGTCAATAGCGATGCAGTGGCCGGCAAGCGCCAGATGGAGACGGGCTTCCATCTCGCGGCGCAGATCACCAATGTGACACACCCGGACGGGACCGGGCATGGGCACCTGCTCATCGCCACCTCAGTTGCGGAAGCATGCGCCGACGAGACGTACCGGCGCGAAACATTGCCGCGCGAAGTGATTGCGACGCTCGCGAAGTGGTTCCCGCGTTCCGGCATCGCCCAAGAAGCGGAACTGGTGGATGTTCACTACACGCCGTTCGGGCAGTTTGCCCAGCCACCGGGCACGCGCGAGCGGCTACCGTCGAACCTGACGCGGTTTCCCACGCTCGTCCTCGCCGGCGAATACACCGAATCGTCATCTATCGAAGGAGCGGTCGTCAGCGGCACACGCGCCGCCGAACTCGCCCGCAACGCTCTCGCCCGAACATCGTAAGAACGCGCAAAGGAGAGAAACCTCATGACATGGAATACCGTACTCCGTCGGCGGACACTCTTGAAAGGCGCGGCCGGTCTCGGCCTCGCGGCGGCGATTGCTCCCGTCGCCCCAGTGGTGGCCGACGATGTCCCGCCCGGCCCGGTCGCGCGGTATATGGATTCGATCTGGCAACGCCCGCAGAATGGCGGCGACTTCACCGTTCGGAACCGATATGGCGTTCAGGACAACGGTGTCGAGGCGTTCGTTGTCTCGCACCGCTCGGACAACCTGACGATCACCGGCCTGATGTGCCTCCCCGCCGGGCAGGGCAACGGGCCGTGGCCGGTGCTCCTCATTAACCACGGGCATTTCGCCTTCAATGCCTATGACACCGGCTATGACACACTGCGCGAGGACCTCTTTTTCGCCGCCAATGGCTATGCCACGATCGCGACCGATTACCGCAACTACGCGGGATCGGACAAGGGCGAATACCAACTGGAACCGGGCTATACCTACGACGTGCGCAACCTCCTCGACGCGATCCGCTTCGTCGCGCCCGTGGATGCGCACCGCGTCGGCATGATGGGCCACAGCATGGGCGGCGGGATTACCCAGCAAGTCCTCGTGACGACGCAGGGGCAGATCAAGGCGGCGACGCTCTACGGCTCCGTCTCCGGTGATGAGGTGGACAACTACACTGCCCGCCATACTCGCTGGGCAACGCCGGGGAGTAGCGGCGAAAGGGACAAGGTCACTGATCAATACGGGCCGCCCGACCAGATCGCGGAGGCGTACCGCCGCATGTCACCGATCAATTACCTCGACCGCATAGATTGCCCGGTCGCCATCCATCACTCAGTTGCCGACCCGATCTGCCCGATTGCGTGGGCGGAGAAACTGCGCGATGCCTTCACTGCAAAAGGTAAGACCATCGAATACCACACCTATCAGGGTCAGCCTCACTCCTTCCAGGGCGCGGGCTTTCAGGACTACGTGCAGTCCAACCT
>JALYUS010000280.1 GCA_030853625.1 Chloroflexota bacterium | reverse complement strand
CGGTTTCCTCCGGTTTCCGTGCTACCTGCCGAGCGCGTAGGATTCGCGGCGCGGGTCAGCGCCACCGACGCGGGTGCCGGTTTCGGGGTCCACGATGATCGCGCAGACGCTGCACGCCGCGCCGCTCCAATCGTCCCAGACGTTGACCTGATGGCCGCGCCGTGCCAATTCGTCGCGCACATCTGCCGGGATGCGGCCCTCGACATTAAGGAGGCCGGGGTGGTAGCCATGCGGCCAGAATGAGTTCGGGAAGGACTCAGAGATTACGCGTGGCTGCTCAATCGCCTGCTGCGGGTTCATACCGAACTCCGTGCAGTTGAGGAAAACTTGCAGCATCGCCTGCGTCTGACCATCGCCGCCGGGGCAGCCGAAGGGCATGAAGAGTGCGCCATCACGCAAGGCGAGCGCCGGGTTCGGCGTCAGGCGCGGCCGCTTGCCCGGTTGCAGCGACGACGCATGGTGCGGATCCAGCCACGATTGCGACCCGCGCGAGGACATCGCGAAGCCAAGACCCGGCACGAGCGGGCTGGACATCGCGCTGTCGCTCGGCGTGGCGGAGAAGGCGTTGCCGTCCTTGTCCACGACGCAGCAGTAGGCGGTATCCGGCCCGGGTGGCGCGGCGACCAATTCCGGCCGGTACGGCGTCAGGTCGAGTTCGGGCATCGCCGCGCGCATGAAGGGAAGCGGGTTGCCGAACGGGGGCATCTCGCCCCACGCGCGGGCCGGATCAATCTGCGCGCGTCGCGTCGCGGCGTATCCCGATGAAAGCAGCCCTTCCATCGGCACGGAGACGAAGTCGGGGTCGCCGTAGAACTTGTCGCGATCCGCGAAGGCGAGGTTGAGCGCCTCCGCGAGGATATGCAGATAATCGGCGCTATTGTGACCGAGGGCGGGGAGATCGTAGCCCGCGAGGATCGCCAGTGACTGCGGCAGGGCGGGACCCTGCGACCACGGGCCACAGGCGTAGACGGTGTATTCGTGATAGGGGACGGAGACGGGCGCTTCGTCACCGACACGGAAGTCGGCCAAATCATCGCCGGTCAGCAACCCGCCCTGCGCGGCGCTGAACCGGGCCATCTCCTCGGCGATCGCGCCCTCGTAGAAGAGCCGCCGCGCCGCTTCCAAGCCTGCTTCGCGGTTCGCCGCGCCGCGCTCCGCCGCCATCAGCCGCTCGAATGTCCGCGCCAGGTCGGGCTGCCGCCAGACTTCGCGGACGCGCGGCGACCGCCCATTGGGCAGGAAGGTCGGCGTGGAGGAGGGCCATGCCGCCATCTGCGCCGCCTCCGCCGCGAACATACTCGCCAGCCGGGGATAGACCGGGAAGCCGCGTTCGGCCAGATCGCGTGCGGGTGCGGCGACTTCCGCGAAGGTCATTGTGCCGTAGCGAGCAAGGGCATGCAGCCACGCGCCCACTGCGGCGGGCGTGACGGTGCGCGGGATACCGCCGGGCATGTCGCCGTCGTATTGCTCCGTGAACCAGGCGATGGACGCCTGCGCGGGCCAGCGACCCAGCCCGCTGATCGTGCCGACCTGCTTCGTGTCTGCCTCATAAACCATAATCGGGGCGACGCCGCCGAGGTTCACCAGTCCCGGTTCGAGCACATCAATACACAAGCCCGCCGCGACACCGGCGTCCGTCGCGTTGCCGCCCGCCTTGAGGATCTCCAGCCCGGCGGTCGTCGCCAGATAGTGGGTTGACGCGATCATCTCCTGCACGCCCATGATCGCGGGCCGGTGCGCGTGATGCCATGTGACCATCGCAATTTCCTTCCCTGAAATTTCCTTGTCTGTCTCTGAATCGAAGGTGCGCCGATGCCACCATCATAGCATAGACGGCCTCGGATTCAGCGCCGGATGGCAGGGACGATCGCGGCAGCATTCAGTCGCCCCAACCTTCGTTATATACTACGCACACGAAGGAGACGAACGATGTTCACCGAGTACGTGGAGAAGGCGATGCACCAGGCCGAATACGAGCAGATGGCGGACGGCAACTGGTGGGGCCAAGTCACGCCACGTCGCTTCACATGGGCAACTGGCTCCACAAAAGACGCGTGCGCGAAAGAACTGCGCGACGTGGTGGAAGACTGGCTGATGTTCGCTATTTCGCGCCACAGCGCAATTCCCGCGCTCGACGGCATCACCATTGCCGTCCCATAGGCCGCCTGATGCTGCCGCATGAACCGATCAAATGACGCGACCTTATGCAACACTCGCGGCGGCGAATTGATGGAACAAGAAGGAGGATGCGTTATGCTCCTCGATATGACACGTAGCACGTTGCTGATCGGGTTAATCCCATTGATTGTCGTTGTACCACTCATAGTGTTTTGGGGATGGATGTTCAATGATATGGTGAAGAATGAAAACGTGCCGAGCGTCTTCAAGCCGTATTGGATGCTGGCGTTTATTTTGCTGAATATCCCCGCTGCGATTTTCTATTACTACACGGTATACAGGAACACCCTGTAACCCCCTTCTCCGCCACTCTATAGGCCGCCGTTATTCCCGGCGATGATCCCCTCGCGCGCGAAGATGCGGCGGAGAATGGCGAGCGTGGAGGCATAGGTGCTATCCAGTCCGTAGTAAGACATGCCGCGCGCGCCGAGCGTGTACGCCCGCGAGTACGGCGTATCTGACGCGTAGTGGATCAGGCCGAAATCCACCGGCACCTGCGAGAAGTTGACGTTCTCATTCATCGGGTAGCGCGTCGGGAAGGTATCTTCGTAGAGCGCGTTCAGGTACGGACCCGCCTCCATCTCCACGACGGTGTAGTTCTCCCGGTAATACAAATCGAGATACGCCTGATTCTGCAGGAACGTGCCGCGCGTCGTCAACGCCTTCTGGTTGTCGAGCGCGGAGCCGTAGGTGAGGAAGGGCGCGAGGTCCTCGTAGCGGAAGCAGTTGTCCAGCCAATACGTATTGCCGGTGTGCTCATCGAAGACGGTCGTCGAGAGCATCACATCGCCGATCCGCCCATTGAGCGTCGCGGCCTTGCC
>JALYUS010000278.1 GCA_030853625.1 Chloroflexota bacterium | reverse complement strand
CCACCGTCAGCAACCGGGATCGGCTGCGTGCGACCGGATCGGAGATTGCAGCAGGGAGGATTGCCCGTTTCATCCGGCCCGCCGAAGCGTCCGGCACGTTTCTGTTGCTCTCGAGCGGTTGCCCGCCATCGAGGTAGGTGATCGGCGTCAGCGTCCCGTTCAGTCCCGTGTCAGTTACGGCTGATGCTCATCATCGCCTTCTCCACGCGCACGATCTCGCTGTTCAAGTGCATGTTGGGCAGCATCGCGGCTGTGGCCTATCTCCGCAGCATCAGGATTGAGACGGATCGCCTGATCGAAGTCGGCGATCGCTTGCTCATATTCTCCGAGATGATAGTAGCAATAGCCGCGATTCTGGAAAGCATTCGCAAAGTCGGGTTTGAGACGGATCGCTCTATCGAACTCAGCAATCGCCTCCTCATAGTGTGCGAGGTCACGGTGAACGACGCCGCGAGAATAATATGCATTCGCATCCCTGGGCTGCCGACGCACCACGGCATCGAAGTCGGCAAGCGCCCGCTCAGGCTGTGCAAGGTCGAGATAGACCGCGCCGCGACCCTGGTACGCGTACGTCAAGTCCGGGTCGAGACGGAGCGCCGCGTCGTAGTCGGCGAGCGCCTGCTCACCGCGCTTGAGGCGACGGTTAGCGATGCCGCGACCGAGATACGCGTCAGCTAAGTTCGGTTTGAGACGAAGTGCCGCATCGAACGCAAGGAGCGCCTGTTCGTCCTGATTGAGGTCGGTGGAGGCAATGCCGCGACCGAGGTACGCGTCCGCAATCTCAGGATTGAGACGGATCGCTGCATCGAAGTCGGCAAGTGCCTTCTCGATCTGTCCGAGTGCGCGGTGGGCGACGCCACGGCGGGCGTAGGCCGCTGCATCATTGGGATAGCGGCGAATCGTCCCGGTTATCGCGATGACACTTACCTTAGATAGGAGACGTGTGTGAAGACGCATATCCGGCCTCCATCCTTTGATTAGGAAACACAGGGAAAGGCTCACGCAATTTTCCCCCGGTCAGTCTGCGGCACGATGTAATTTCTTTAGTATATGCCAATGGCGATAAATGCTCTCCCGCCAATCGAGCCTATCCCCAGGGCAATCGCATCTAAAGTTTGCGACAACTACCTTCGGTTTTCGGACATCCTAACCGTACTTTCGCAGAAGAATCGCCCTCCTAATGTTGCGTTTCGCACTTGCCTTCACACCACCTGCGTCCGTCAAAGACGATGATTGGGGCAATGAGCGGACAATTTCAGATGGAACGACGCGGTGAGCAGCGAATCTCTGGGCGACGCGATTTAGATGCGATTGCCACGAGCATATCCCTGAGAGGATAAGCGCCATAGCTAAGATGATCGTGTGCCACTCCGGCTTCCTTACGCAACCCTTCGCTTCCTCATAGTTCAACTCGTTTCCGCTCGTCCACGGTTCAGCGGGTGCTAACACCACTTGGTAAAACCGCATATGATAGTGATGGTCGGGCTACCTAAAGTATTGATCCACTTCCAGAAGTCGGCCCAGGTAGTACCGGGACGACCCGGCGGAAATAGGTCACCCGGAACGCCTGGTGGGACAGCGATTGGCGGAGGGTTCGGTGGCGTTATCGGCTTATATCCACCTCCTTTTGCATAAACGAACTCGCCGCTCGCATCGACCTGATTGTCGTTACCGGCTACCCGGTTATCGTCGCCCCGCACTTTGTTGTCATCGCCGTAGACGGAATTGTCGTTGCCATAGACGGTGTTATTGTCGCCGACGACCGTGTTGCCCGTCCCGTACACGTTATTGCTGGTTCCTTGGCAGGTATTCCCCGGATCGCAGCCGTCCAACCCCGTCGGATCAACGAAGTTCGCAGGATTGTTACCGGCATACACATACCTATGCCCCAGCGGATCGAGTTGCGTGAACCGCCCCCGTGCCGGATCGTAGTACCGCGCTCCCATCTTGTACAAGCCCGTCGCGTCAAGATACGCCCCCGTGTACCGGAACGGATTCCCATCTGCCACCGGCCCCGTCTTCACCACCGTCTGCCCATAGGGATCGTAGCCGTAGCGCGCTGCCACATTGCCGAACTGATCGACCATCCCCACCACGCTGCCCAAGCCGTCAAAGAGGTAGTAGTACTATGCCCCATTCGCGTTTCGCTGGCTAATCAGATGTCCCGATGGCGTCCGCGTGTAGTAGGTCGTCGTCCCTGCCTTCGCCTCACTGTTGATTTCGCAATGCCGATCAAGAGGACAAGAACGGGCGATAGATTAATCCGGTACCGATTACACCTAAACATCTCCGCAGGGTACGGAGCGTTGCTCCTCGTATCAGAACCTTCACAGTTCTTATATCAAGCGGTAAGACTAACGCAGTTGAGCGAAGCGGACGGAAGCGGGTAGAGTAGCAGGCATGAACCCACCACGCTGTACCGCTACCGACTATGTCGATTTCCTCGTCGCCACGCCGCGCGCCGTCAGTGCCACCGTGGCCGCCCGCGTCCAGCCCCGCCGTGCTGATGCTTCCGCCCACGATGCCTTCACCCGTCTCTTGCACCGCCTCGAACCCGATCACGCCGCCCTCTGGCAGGAAGTCGCACCGCTTGCTGATCGCACGCGCGGTGTGCTGATCGTCGACGATTCGACCCTCGACAAGCCGTACGCCGCGAAGATCGAGCTCGTCCATCGCCATTGGTCGGGCAAGCATCACGCCGTCGTCGATGGCATCAATCTGATCACCTTGCTGTGAACCAATGGCGACCAGTTGATCCCAGCGGCTGATCCGCGACTGCGGCTGGCGCTGGCTGACGCGATTGAAAGCAAATCGGCGCGTGAGTATCAACTATCAACCGAAGCGGGCATTGGACACATGGACGGCTGCCGAGACGAACGGAGGTGCATCTGGAAGCCTACAGGCTGATCCGCGTATTCCGGGCGGTCGCTACAGATGGCGAGACGGCGTACGGGGCGACGAGCGATTGCGGCATGGGCGAGTTGGAACGACTGAGGTACGCGGAGATGGTCTGGGGGATCGAAGTCTACCACCGGGCGTTGTGAAGCAGGATTGCGGCGTGGAGCGGGCGATGGTGCGGGCAGGGCGAGCGCAACGCAACGCCTTTCACGAAACGCCTGGGTCTTTCGAAGGCTCGCTCCCTCTTCCCTCGGAGGGAAGGAGGTTGAGGGTCAGGAATGCCCCGAGCTGACGACAGAGCAATCGCCGTGCCGATACCAATGGTTATGCACCGGCACGGAGTCTATCGAGCACGGCGGCGAGATCATCCGGCAGCGGGCTGACGAACGCGCGGCGCTCGCCGTTCGGGAGCGTGATTTCCAACCGCACCGCATGGAGGAACTGCCGGGCCAGTCCACGCGGCGCGGTCTGACGCGGGGCGTATCGCGTGTCGCCTGCCACGGGATGCCCGATGTACGCAGAGTGGACGCGGATTTGATGCGTGCGCCCCGAACGGAGATCAACCGAAAGCAGCGTATATCCGGGCAAACGTTCCACGACATGCAGGATGCTCGTCGCCTCCCGCCCATTGCTGACGACCGCCATGCGCGTGCGGTGGACAGGATCGCGCCCAATCGGCGCTTCAATTGTCAGGTCGCGCGGCACGATGCCGTGGACGAGCGCGGTGTATTCCTTCTGCGCGGTACGCTCGCGGAGTTGTTCGGCAAGGAGTTCGCGGGCGACATCGTGCTTCGCAACGATCAAGACACCCGAGGTCTCTTTATCGAGGCGATGGACGATACCGGGCCGTATCGCGTCGTTCGTCCGCACGTCCGGGGCATGGGCGAGGATGCCATGCACGAGTGTTCCGGTCCAGTTGCCCGCGCCCGGATGGACGACGAGACCGGCGGGTTTATCCACGACGATGACATCCGCGTCTTCGTACAGGATTGCCAGCGACATCGGTTCAGGAATCAGCGCCGTCCTGCTCGGCTCGTCCGGAATCGTAACCGCGATCTGCTCGCCGCCACGCAAGCGAAAACTCGCCTTGCGGGGCCGCCCATCCACCTGGACATCGGCGTACTCAATCCGCGTTTGCAGGTACGCACGGGTAAATTGCGGCAGTTTATTCGTCAAGAAGCGGTCAAGCCGCTCACCGGCGCATTCCGACTCGACGACCAGGGGAAAAGTGTGCGCGGCGACCATCGTCAGCCGTCACGACGTGCGGATCGGTCCATGAATAGAAGGTAAAAGGCCAGCGTCACCATCCCGATCGTGATGCAACTGTCCGCAACGTTGAAGGTCGGATAGTGCGTGATGTGGATCCAGTCCGTCACATACCCGAGCCGGACACGATCAATGATATTGCCGACCGCGCCACCAAGCACGCCGCCCACGGCGAGGCGTAGCGCCGGCTGCCCCTGTGGCAGCGCCCGATAGTAATAAATCAGCACGCCGATCACGATGACGCCGATCAGGAGCAACGTCGTGCTGCGCCCCTGGAAAAGGCTGAATGCCGCGCCCGTGTTCTCGTCGTGCTGGAAATCGAGCACATGCGGGATGATGACCTTCGGCGTCGCCGCATTGAGTGACCCGAACGCACGGACAACCATCGCTTTGGTAATCTGGTCAATGACGACAACGACCGCCGCAACAATAAAAGGCCAAAAATCAAACGCCCGCGCGCGTGTCGCGGTCTCCGCCGGTTGATCGGAGCGTTCGACCACCATAGCGTTATCGGACGGCGGGAAGCGGACGGTACGTACCCAGTACCTCACGCTTCTCCTGCGCCTGCACCGTATACCGCGCGTACGGCAAGGCTTCGAGGCGGGCGATGGCAATCGGCTCGTTCGTATCCTCGCAGATGCCATAATCGCCTGACTCGAACTTCGTCAGTGCATGCTGCACTTCGCCGAGCATCACTTCGATGTTCACGCGCACGGTCATATCGGTCTCCTGCTCCTGCGCGTCGCTCCCCTCGTCCGCCATGTGATTGCCGACGCCCGCGCCCTCATCGCTCTGCGACTGCCCAAGCCGGATCAATTCCTGATCAATGGCCCGTAGTTCGCCCTGCAAACGGTCGCGCTCCTCGATCAACTTCCGCTTTTGCCCTTCAAGAAACCTGGCCGTAAACGCCGCCATTGCCTGCTCTCCATTCCGCCAATCGCCGTCCGCACAGTCAATCCCGCCGCGCGTCATCATGAACCGCGAGTGTACCACGACGCGCACGCGATCGGTTGCTACATCGCCCGGAAATCCTAACCCCCTGCCCCTTCCCTCCGAGGGAAGGGGTGACTCGCTGCATGACCGAGGCGTTTCTCAAACGCCCCGATCTCTTGGAGACTCACTCCCCTTCCCTCCGAGGGAAGGGGGTTGGGGGTTAGGATTCCCCGCTCCATCTACATCGCCGCCACGCCGACCGGCTCACCGCGCCGCGCGTGCAGCATGCGGCGCAGGAAGTGGCCTGTATGCGACTGCGTGACATCCGCGACCTGCTCCGGCGTGCCCTCCGCGATGATCTCGCCGCCCTTGTCGCCGCCCTCCGGGCCGAGATCAATCACCCAGTCCGCCGACTTGATCACATCGAGATTGTGTTCAATCACGAGCACTGTGTTGCCGGTCTCCACGAGCCGCTGGAGCACTTCCAACAACCGCTCGACATCCGCGAAATGGAGGCCCGTTGTCGGCTCGTCGAGGATGTACATCGTCTTACCCGTCGCCCGCCGGGAGAGTTCGGTCGCCAGTTTGACGCGCTGCGCCTCGCCGCCGGAGAGCGTCGTCGAGGATTGACCGAGATGGATGTAGCCGAGACCGACATCGGTGATCGTTTGCAGTTTGTTCGCGATCTGCGGGATGTTGCCGAGCATTTCCAGCGCCTCATCCACGGTCATATCGAGCACATCCGCGATGCTCTTGCCGCGATACTTCACTTCCATCGTCTCGTGGCTGTAACGCGCGCCGTGGCAGACCTCGCAGGGCACGTAGACATCGGGCAGAAACTGCATCTCGATCTGGATAATGCCGTCACCATGGCACGCCTCACACCGCCCGCCCTTGACATTGAAGGAAAACCGGCCGGGCTTATAGCCGCGCAATTTCGCTTCCGGCAAGGAGGCGAACAACTCGCGGATCGGCGCGAAGAGGCCAGTATACGTCGCGGGGTTCGAGCGCGGCGTCCGGCCAATCGGGCTTTGGTCAATATCAATCACTTTGTCGAGATGATCCATGCCCAGCAGGGCGTCGAAAGGATCGGGTCGCTCCTTGCTGTGATAGATATGCTGCGCGAGGCGGCGATAGAGTGTGTCCGTAATCAGCGTGCTCTTGCCGGAACCGGAGACGCCGGTGATCACCGTGAACGTGCCGAGCGGGAAGCGCACATCGAGGTTCTTGAGGTTGTTGCCCCGCGCGCCCTTCAGGTGGAGCGATTTGCCATTGCCGCGCCGTCGCTTCGGCGGGATCGGGATGCCCCGGCGGCCACTGAGATACTGCCCGGTCACGCTCTGCGGGTTCGCGCTAATCTCCTCCGCCGTGCCCTCCGCGACGATGTAGCCGCCATGCTCCCCGGCGCCCGGCCCGATGTCCACGATCCAGTCCGCCGTCCGCATCGTCTCCTCATCGTGCTCGACGACGATCAACGTATTACCCTGATCGCGCAGCCGAAGCAAGGTCGTAATCAGCCGCGCATTGTCGCGCTGGTGGAGGCCGATGCTCGGCTCATCGAGAATGTAGATGACGCCCATCAGGCTTGAACCGATCTGCGTCGCCAGCCGGATGCGCTGCGCCTCGCCGCCGGAGAGCGTCGCCGCCGCCCGGTTGAGCGTCAGGTAATCCAGCCCGACATCCACAAGGAAGCCGAGTCGCTCGCGGATCTCCTTGAAAATCTGCCGCGCGATGATCTGCTCGCGTTCGGAGAGTTCCAAATCCGCCGCCGACAGTTGAATCCGCACCGCCGATTTGCCCGCGATCCCGACGACATCCGTCTCGTGCGGCGGCCCGTCGAGCCGCCCCCGGTGCGCCAGCGCGTCGAAGAAACGCTGCGCGTCGCGGACGGTCATCTCCGTCACGTCGGTCAAGTTGTAGGCTGCGATCGTCACGGCGAGTGTTTCCGGCTTGAGCCGCTTCCCTTTGCAGACGGGGCACGGCTTCGCCCCCATGTATCGCTCGATCTCGGCGCGGACATGCTCGGAACTCGTCTCCTTGTACCGCCGTTTCAGGTTCGGAATGACGCCCTCGAAAGTCGTGTCGTATGTCCGCGTCTTGCCACTGCCGGTCTGGTACTTGACCGGGAAGTACTCACCATTATTGCCGTAGAGGATGACCCCCATCTGTTCGGGCGAGAAGTTGCGCGTCGGTGTGCTGACGTGGAAACCGGACTGCTCGCCGAGCGCGGTGAGCAGTTGCAGGTAGTATCCCTGCCCACCCTGCGTCGTGCGCACCCAGGGTTGGACCGCGCCCTCCGCGAGCGTCAAATCCCGGTTCGGAATAATGAGGTCGGGGTCGAACTCCATCACCGTACCGAGGCCGGAGCAGTGCGGGCAGGCGCCGTGCGGGCTATTGAAGGAAAAGGCGCGCGGCTCCAATTCCTCGAACGATTCGCCCGTTTCCGGGTCGGCCAGTTTCTCGGAGAAGAAGCGGTCCGGCCCGTCCACCTCGGCGGCGATCATCACGCCCTCGCCGTGTTTGAGCGCCGTTTCGACGCTGTCTGTCAGACGCGTGCGGAATCCCTGCGCCTCGTCGCTGTCGGTGTCGTGCCGGATGACGAGCCGGTCCACGACGATTTCGATCGTGTGCTTCTTGTACTTCGCGAGAACAATTTTCTCATCGAGGTCGCGCACCGTGCCATTCACGCGCACGCGCACGAACCCCGTCCGTTTCGCCTCCTCGAAGATGCCTTGATGCTCGCCCTTGCGGTCACGGATGATCGGCGCGAGGATCAGGAGTCGCGTGCCATCGGCAAGGCCGAGAATATGCTCGACGATCTGCTCCGCGCTCTGCTTCTGGATCGGTCGCCCGGTCGTCGGGCTGTGTGCGTGGCCGACGCGCGCGAAGAGCAAGCGGAGATAGTCGTAGATTTCCGTCACCGTCCCGACGGTCGAGCGCGGGTTGCGGCTCGTGCTCTTCTGATCAATCGAGATGGCCGGCGACAGTCCGTCAATATGATCCACGTCCGGCTTCTCCATCAGGCCGAGGAACTGCCGGGCATACGCGGAGAGCGATTCGACGTACCGCCGCTGCCCTTCCGCATAGATCGTATCGAAGGCGAGGCTGGACTTGCCGGAACCGGAAAGCCCTGTGAAGACGACGAGTTTATCGCGCGGAATCGTCAGATCAACATTCTTGAGGTTGTGCTCGCGGGCGCCGCGGACAATAATCTGGTCGTGTGGCATTGATTCTGGCCCCCTCATTCAACGATCTACGGTTCCTGTACGTTCACGGTCGCATCGTGGTAGTGTAGCATTTCTGCGTATTATCCGCAAGGCTTCCCGGCGCTTCGATTCGCTAATCCGCAGCACGGAAAATGCGTCACCCGCCCGATGTCCGTACACAGTATATACGAACGCGCGTTCGCGCGCACGGCCGCATCGGATGGGGAGCGAATTCCGTGTCGTGATCTATCGAGAGGCATGCTGCTCTGCGTCGCATCTTTGCTGGCTCTTTCTTGCTGCTGACAATGCGGGCCATCGGTGGCTGTGGACAGACGCAGGAGAACATCCTCGCGACACGAGCCATCAGCACCATTCGCGCGCCGAAGGCGATGAGCACGCCGGTTCCACCAGCGGTTACATCTCCTTTGGTACACTCCCGCAGAGGGAGGACGGTTGTGGGAAAACAATCTCTGAAACTGGTCATCGCGAGCGGCGGCACGGGCGGGCACATCAGCCCCGTGATTGCGGTATTGAATACGCTGCGGGAACGGTGTGCGGTGGACGCAACGTGGATTGGCAGCACATGGGGGATCGAACACGAGGCGGCGGCGCGTGCCGGCGTGCCGTTCGTCGCGATACAAAGCGGCAAATTGCGGCGCTATCTCTCATGGCAGACGCCCGTGGACGCCGTGCGTATCCCGCTGGGGTATGCACAGGCGTACCAACATCTGAAACGGATTCATCCGGCAGTCGTCTTCTCCACGGGTGGCTATGTCGCCGTGCCCACGGCGCTTGCCGCCGCCCGCCTCGGCATCCCGGTCTTGACGCACGAGCAGACCGCGCAACTCGGCCTGGCGACGCGGATCATTGCACGCTCTGCTGATGTGCTCGCGGTATCATTCCCGCTGCCGGAGGCGAAAGAATATCGTGGCAAGGCGCGCGTGATCGTTACCGGCAACCCAGTGCGCTCCTCAGTGTTCGGTGGCGATGCTGCGCGCGGGGCGGCGCACTTTGGCCTTTCTGCGACGATGCGGACGATTTATGTCACAGGGGGAGCGCGCGGTTCATCGCCCATCAATGAGCGGATCGAACGCGCGTTACCGTTGCTGCTCCCCTCAATGCAGGTTATCCACGCGACCGGCCCGACCGCCGCGAACGGCGATTATCCCCGCCTGCGGGCAATCCGTGAGAGCCTCACGGACGAGTGGCGCGCCCGCTATGTCGTTGTCGAAACGCTCGGTGACGAACTGCGCGATGTCTACGCCCTCGCCGCGCTGGTCGTTGGGCGTTCCGGCGCGGGCACGGTCGCGGAGTTGGCCGCGCTCGGCAAGCCGTCCATCCTCATCCCCCTCCCTGGCACTGGTGGCGACGAAGCAACGAAGAATGCCCGCGTCCTTGCCGACGCACAGGCAGCGCTCCTGCTTCCCCAATCCGAGGCGACGCCCGAACTGCTGGCGTCCCATGTGATTGCCCTTCTCAACGATGGCGCGCGGCGTGCCCGGATGAGCGACGCCGCGCGCTCCCTCGCGCCATCCAACGCGGCGGAAAAGATCGCGGATGCGCTACTTGAATTAGCACGGCGTTCAAGAGGCAACGCGTATGGCTAATCTTTCAGCGTCTCGGTTGGTCGCACTCGCGGACGAAATCGCCGTGCATGCGAAAAATGGCAGCCATTGGAGTAAGGATCGCTACGATCTCGAACGGTTTGAACGGATTCTCACTCTGGCAACCGAAATTCTCGGCGAAACACTGCATCACGATCCGGCAGACGTAGCGCGCTGGTACACCGACGAACCAGGCACGTTCACCGCCAAGGTGGGCGCCTCAGTCGCGGCATTTGACGCGGACGGGCGACTCCTGATGATCCAGCGCCGCGACAATGCATGCTGGGCAATGCCCGGCGGCATTGTCGAGTACGGGGAAACGGTCGCGGAGGCGGCAGAGCGAGAGGCGTGGGAAGAAGCAGGCGTCGAGGTGCGTGTCCACGCCCTCCTCGGTATATACGAGACGCGGCGGCACGGTGCTCAAACGATCCACCGTTGGCAACACATCTCGTTTCTCGCGGACGTGATACGCGGCACGCCCGGTCCGTCCGATGAAACGCTTGCCGCAGGCTTCTTCACCGAAGCGGAGATAGCCTCATTGACGATCTCCCCCGGACACGATGACCTTATCCGGGATGCGTTCGCAGCGTACCGTTCGGGCAACATCGCCGCGTTCTTCGACATGCCGTGAGACGTGCGGTTGAGACGACGGATCATACTGGTGGTGGCAGGCTTCCAGCCTGCGGGTCACTCAGGCTGGAAG
>JALYUS010000267.1 GCA_030853625.1 Chloroflexota bacterium | reverse complement strand
GTGGTGATTGTCATGGCGCATACGGGGGTGAAGCAGTATTCGGCGCGGGCGGTGGAGATCGCGCGGGCTGCCGGAACGACCTGCATCGGCATTAGCGGGCGCGATTCGAAGATGAGCGGCGATGGTCTCGCTCTTGTACTCCGCACCGTTGCACGGGAAACGTCGGCGGCGTATACCGCAAGTCACGTCGGCGCGCTCACCGTATTGGCACAAGTCGCGACTGTGCTTGGCGAGCGGCACGATGCGGCGGCGGTACGGGGCTGGCGTGACGCGCTCGCCGCGCTACCGGAGCAGATCGAAGAGGTACTGCGGCGCGAAGGGGAGATCGAATCGGTCGCCCGTGCCATCTTCGCAGCGCACTGCCGCATCTTCTGCATCGGCGCGGGGCCGAACGCGATCACGGCGACCGAGGCATCGCTCAAAGCGCGCGAGACGGCGTATATGACGATTGATGGCATGAGCGTCGAGCAGTTCCTGCACGGCCCGATCGTGACGGTCAACCCGGACGATCACATCGTCGCGATCGCGGCGGGGCCGGGAACGGCGCGGATCGGGCAGGTCTGCAATCTACTCCGGCTCATCGGCGCGCCGATCTGGATCGTCGGTCATGCCATCGAAAGCGTGCCGGACGCGCCGCGCTTTCTCCTCCCCGGCCTGCCGGAGTCGCTTTCGCCCTTGCTCGCTGTTGTGCCGGTGCAACTGCTCGCGTACTTCTTCGCGGTGGCGAAGGGAACGAACCCCGACACCTTCCGCCGCGATGACCCACGCTACCTCGCCGCTTTCAGTAGCCTGTCGCTCTGAGATGACAACCGAATGAACCGCAGAGGCGCAAAGGACACAAAGAACGCAAAGAATCGCGGGTAAATAATGGAACCGGGCGGGAATAGTGCGCTATGAATCGCTCATCTCCATCGCCACACGACTTCGTTATCTTTCCCTCTTTGCGCCTCTGCGGTTCATTCGGTTTCCTTTCCGCGTTTGTGGGGTGTGAAGTGCGGGAGCAGTATGACGAGCCATAACAAAGGAGGATTCCCGATGCAAGCATTCGATCTCGACGCACTGCGCGCCGCGCATGCGGAGGTGGGCGACCTCTATCACGAGTTTTTGCGCGCGCCGTCGCTCAGTACGGGTCTCTATATCCTCCGTGCCGGGACGCGCGACCCGCAGCAGCCGCACACCGAGGACGAGGTCTACTACGTCATCAGCGGGAGCGGGCAGATTACGGTCGCGGACGAGGATCGCGCGGTGCGGGCGGGCAGCATCGTCTTCGTTGCGACCGGCGTGGAGCACCGCTTCCACACGATCACGGAGGACCTGACAATCCTCGTCTTCTTCGCTCCCGCGCGGCGCTCGCAGGCCACCGGATAGCCTGGTAGCGTCGGCTTTCCAGCCCGCGACAAGAAAGGGCGCCCTTCGTGGGCGCCCTCTTTCTGTCTACTGCCGACTGACGACTCCCTTACCCGCACTTGATGGTTATTTTGGCCTCCCGTGCGGCGAGTACCGCCTGCTCGACCAGTTGCTGCTCGCCCTTTTTGAGGTAGTCATCGAGGGTTTCCTGGTCGGTGAGATAGGACTGGAAGTTCTGGCCCCACTGCGGTCGGTCGGCCTGGCTGACGTTGTTGAAGTAGATGAGATGCCGGTAGAAGATCTGCTCTGGATTCTGCTGGAAGATCGCGAAGCGCGGGTCGTCCAGCTTGACGTTCTGGTTCGCGGGCAGGTTGAACGACGGTTTAACGTACTCCGCCTGAATCTTCGGCTGCGTCATCCATTGCATGTAGTCAACGGCGATCGCCTGGCCCATCGCGTCTTTACCCGAATCGCGCAGGTCGGCAATTGGGAGACCGTAGGTGATGTTGCGCTCGCCATCGTCCGCGATCTTGCCTGCATTCGCCGCCACGTCCGCGCCGAAGGTCTCCGCGTCCGGCTGCGGCGTCGGGAAGGCGCCGATCTCGAATTTGGCGAGTCCCTGCTGCTTCACCTCGTCGAGAATCTGGAGGAAGGCTTGCGACTCGTAGATCATCACGCCCTTGCCTTCGTAGAAGAGTTGCCGCGCGTTGCTGATGTTCTGCGAGACATACCCCGGTTCGTAATACGAGAAGAGTTTCTTGAGCACGGGCCAGCCTGCGCGCGCCCACGGCGCGTCATAGGGCCATTTGCCGCCGCAGACCGCATCGAGTTTCGTTTGGAGGCTCATGAACTGATTGCCCCCGGTGATACCGTCCCATTGCTTGCGATCCAGCGAGATCATCAGTATCCAGCAGGTGTGCGATGCCGTCTGCACGTCGCCCGCCCGGGCAATTGGGATGAACCCAGCGGCCTTCAGTTTGTCGTTGGCGGCGAACCACTGCTTCCACGTTTTCGGCACGTCCGCGTCTGTCAGCCCTGCCTTTGCCCAAGCGTCCTTGTTGTAGACCCACGCGGACTTGTAGCGCGTGAAGGGCACGCCGTAGTTGTTCTTCAGGCCATACTTCGCGAAGACAAGCAAGTCCGGTGCGAAATCGTTTCGCCACGCCGCGCCGGTATACGGCGAGGGCTGGTCCAGAATTGGCGTGAGGCTGACCCACAGGACGTTGTTCGTCGCTTCCTGCACCTCGGTGATGACCTGATCGGGGAACGTCGCAACGATGGTTGTCAGGCTCTTTGAGGCGGAGTGCGTCGTTACCCACTGGTAGATGTCGGTTGCCGTCGAGCCGGGAATGTCGGTGAGATCAATGGTGACGCCGGGATGCTCGCTTTGATAGCGCTTGAGCAGATCGCCAAAGATGACGGTGTCCGGGTCCGGCTTGCCGGTAGAGAGCGGCGGGTTCGGTTGCCGCGCCATGGAGATCGAACCCTTCAGTTCGGGCCGTGTGACAGTGACGGAGCCACTGGCAGCGGGCGTCGCTCCGCTGGCGACGGCTGACCCGGCTGCTCCGGCCGGTGCGGTTGCCGCTGCCGCCGCTGCTGCCGGTGTCGGCGTGAGGATTGTCACAACGGCCTGCGTGGTCGGCGCCGCGCCGCCACTCGTCGTTGCCGCGCCCGCTTTCGGCGTGTTCGTCGCAGTGCTGCTGGAGCCGCACGCGGCGAGAATGCCCGTCACTGCGCCCCCGGCGGCGATGCCGAGCAGTCGGCGGCGGTTGACCCGCGCCTGGAGAAACGCTGTCTGTTTCGATGCATTGCCCACGAAAACCTCCCCATTGAGAAGCAGGCAGTAGTTGGTAGTCAGTAGAGAGGTGGAAGCGGAAGCGCTTCGCGCATCTCTCTTTGACTCCGTCCTGCTGCGACGCCGATGCCCTTTCTGGCTACTGTCTACTGCCGACCCCTCCTTTCTTAGAATTTGATCGCGCCGGATGTCAGGCCTTTGATGAACTGCTTCGAGGCGAGCGCGAAGACCAGCAGCAGCGGTAGGCTCGCCATCACATAGCACGCCATAATCAGCCCCCACTGGGTGCCGAAGTCGCCGGAGAAGGTTTTTAGGATCAGCGCGAGCGTGTACTGGCTCTTCTTCGAGATGACGACGAAGGGCCAGATGAAGTCGTTCCAGACGCGGATCAGTTGGATAATTGCCAGCGTCGCGAGGATTGGTCGCGAGAGCGGGATCATGATTCGCCAGAAGATCGTGAAGTGGTTCGCGCCGTCCATCCGCGCCGCCTCGATCAACTCGCCCGGCACGGAAGAGAAGAAGGTGCGCAGGACGAAGATCGCGAAGATCGAGCCGAACGAAATGTACGGGATGATCAAGCCGAGGTAGTTACCCAGCAGGTGCAACTGCGCCGTCACGACGTAACGCGGCACGAGGAGCAGCACGTCCGGTACCATCAGGAGCGAAATGATGCCGAGAAAGAGGACGCGCGAGCCGGGGAACGTGAACCGCGCGAAGGCATAGGCGGCGAGCGAGGCGACGAGCAGCGTGCCGCCAATCGAGGCCACGCAGACAATGACCGTGTTGATGACCGGGCGGAAGACCTGCTCCCAGGCAAAGCGGTAGTTCTCGAAGTGCAGCGGAAATGTCGGCCAAATCGGTTGCACGGCAAATTGCGCGCGCGTCTTGAAGGAGATCGTAATCATCAGGAAGAAGGGTAGAAAGGTCAGGAAAGCGACAAGGATGAGGAAGACATAGGAGAAAATCTGTCCGATCCCGCCCTTTTTGCCCGCCGTGACCGACGCGCGCGGCTCTGCAACGGTGGCTTCTCCCCTGATAAGGACTTCTTCAGCATTCTGCATCGTCGTGACCTCCTGGATCAGTAGAGAGTAGAGAGTAGTCAGTAGTCAGTTGAAAGCGGAATTGTTTCGCGTCTTTTTTCTGTTTACCGTCTACTCTCACCTGTCTACTCCTTAAACGATACCCCGCTCTTGCGCGTCGGACTCCGACTTGAGCAAGAACTGGTTAATCAGCGTAAGCACGAGGATAAAGAGGAAGAGCACCAATCCGACCGCGCTGGCGTAGCCGAGCCGGTGCGCGGCGAACGCCTTCTGGAAGAGGTAGACGCCGGGTACCATCGTCGAGTTGGCCGGGCCGCCCTCGCCGTTCGTCAGGATGTAGATGCCGACGTACCGCTGCAAGGTCTGGATGACGGTCAGGATAGCAATCAGTTTGATCTGCCCCATGATGAGCGGCATGTCAATGCGGAGAATGCGTGTCCAGGTCGAGGCGCCATCGAGGCGTGAGGCGTCCACGACATCCTGCGGGATATTCTGCAAACCGGCGAGATAAATGAGCATGTACGTGCCGCTTGCCCAGGGGAACTCGATCATCATGTAGGACCAGAGGGAGGTCGTGGGTGAGGCGAGCCAGAGTTTCGGCTGCTGCCCGAAATGCTGGAGCACGTTATTGAGAAAACCCTCGCCGGGTACCGGATTGTAGAGGTACTGCCACAGGAGCAGGATGACGAGAAAGGGGATGATCGCCGGGATGAGCATGAAGACGCGCCAGAACTTCTGCGCCCGCTCGCTGGCGAGATTGAAGATCGTCTCGGCGATGATGATCGGCATCGCGAAGGGGATCGTCAGATAGAAGACGAGGATGATGAGAATGTTCTGCAACGACCGCCGGAAGGTCGGATCGTGCAGGATCTCCTTGAAGTTGGCGAGGCCGATGAAGTTGTTGATGCGAAAGCCGTCCCAGTCGTAGAACGCCTCCCGAAAGACGAGGAGCGTCGGCCAGTATTCGAACATGACGAAGAGCGCGAACGCCGGCAGGAGAAAGAGATAGACCAGCCGCATCCGCCAGATCCGTTGCCAGATGTTCGCCGGGCGGCGCACCCGAGGGGTGGCGCTCGCGTGGGTTGAGGTGAGGTTGTGTACGGCCATCGGATCCTCTCTGTTCTCAGGTTCGAGGTTCAAGGTTCGAGGTTCGGAGTTCGGGGTTTATGATTCCCTGCTTTGAACTCCGAACTTCGAACTCCGAACTTCCCCACTTATCCGCAGGCGATGTTCAGTTTGGACGCGCGGATCGTTTGCTGCGTGTACGCGAGGACTTCGGCCTGCTCATCCTTGATGTAGCCGTTGAGATCCTTCTGGCCGAGCAGGTATGCCTGGTAGTTCGGGATCCAGTCCGGGCGGTTGCCATAGAAGAAGGAGGCCGGAAAGAGTTGGTTCTTGTTCTTGTAGAAGAGGGCGAGCCGGGGGTCATCGAGCGTGACGTTCGGGTTGATTGGCAAGTCGTAGGACGGCTTGACGTAGATCGCCTGAATCTCGGGCGTCGTCATCCACTGGAGGAAATCAATCGAGATCGCTTCCGCGTCGGGATCCTTGTCCTGGCGGATATCGGGTATCGCGATCTGATAGCCGAGACCGCGCTCGCCATCGTCCGCGATCGGCGCGGCATTCTTGGCGAGGTCTGCCCCGAAGGTCTCCGCGTCCGGCTGCGGCGTCGGGAAGGCGCCCACATCAAACGATTGCAACCCCTCGGCCTTGTTTTCATCGAGGCGGCGCAGAATCGTCTGCCCCTGCGTGGTTGGTGTCCCCTGCCAGAGCACGGCTTTCTGCGTGAGCCAGAGTTGCTCGATGTCGGACGCCTGGAGCGACGTGCTGCCCGGTGGCCAGTATTGGAAGAGTTGCTTGGTCACTTCCGCCGCCTTGCGGTTCCACGGCGTATCCATCTTCCATGTGCCGGCGCAGACCGCACCGAAGCGTGACGGATCAGAAGCAAAAACCTGGCCACCCGACATCGCCAGCCAGTCCTTCCGCCCGAGCGATGACGTCAGCAGCTGATACGCATGCGAGAGGGCAAAGGCATCACCCGCGCGCGCGATTGGGATGACGCCGCTCGCCTTCAGTTTATCGAGCACCTTGAAGAAATCCACCCACGTCTTTGGCTCGTCCGCCTCGGTCAGCCCCGCCTTGTTCCAGAGCGGCTTGTTGTAGAGCCACGCCGCCTTGTAGGCGTTGAGCGTAACGTAGTAGATCTGCTTGAGCGATCCCTGAATATAGGCGAGCGCATCTGCGGGGAAGTCCTGTTTCCACGGTTTGCCGGTATAGGCGCTATTCGCATCCAGATAGGGCGTCATTGGGATCCATGGCGAGGTATTCGAGGCTTCCTGCGCGCTGGTCGTACTGGAAAAGTGCCCGGAAAGGATCGGGACGCTCTTCGAGGCTTGCCGCGTCGTGATCCACTGCGTTAGTTGATCGAAACTCGACCCCGGCACGCGAATCCACTCGATCGTTACACCGGGATGCTCTTTCTGGTACCGATCAATCAGTTGCTGGAAAACGACGTTGCTTGGGTCGTCTTTGCCATTGGAGAGCGGTGCGGCGGGTTGGCGGGCGATCGTGATCTTGCCTTTCAGTCCCGTGCGCCCGGACGCACTCGCGCTCCCGGCCGGAGCCGCCGCACTTCCGGCCGGAGCCGCCGCACTCGTACCACTGCCACTCGCCGCAGCCGCGCTGCCACTCGCTGGGGCGGCAGCGCTCGTCGGCGTGGTAATGACGACCTTTGCACCGCCCGTGCTCGTCGGGGCGGGTGTGCTGGTCGCGCTCGAACCAGTGCCGCCGCACGCCGCGAGGATGGCCGCGCCCGCGCCCACCGCTGTCATGCCGAGGAGCCGCCGCCGCGTGTAGCGCGCCGCCGTCAGTGTGTGCGTGATCGCTTCCGGTGGGTTCGTGTGCTGATTCATCCGGTTGTTCCTTCCTCTACCGTTATCCGGTCGCGCCGAATGTGCGCGAGATGTGTGTGGCGAACTGCTTGACGAGCCGCGCTGCCTGCGCGAACTCCTCCGCCGGGAGGGATGCAGGCAGGCTCGAAAGGCTGATCGCCGCGATTATCTGCCCCGATTCATCCCGAACCGGCGCGGCGACGCATCGTCGCCCGGTCGCGAACTCCTCGTCGTCCACCGCGCAGCCCTGCGTACGGATGCGAGCGAGTTCCGCGAGTAGCGCGTCCATCGTGGTGATTGTCTGTGATGTGAGCGGCTCCATTGGCCGGTCCGTGTAGAGCGCGCGTACCCCCTCCTCCGGTAACGCGGCGAGCAGAATCTTCCCGACGGCGGTGCTATGCGGCGCGTTCCGTGTGCCGGTGATCGCGTACACGCGCAATTCCTTCGCGGCCGGTACGCGGGCGAGATAGAGCACATCGCCCGCGTAGAGCACCGCGACGTTCGCGTTGTAATGGGACGTGTCCGCGAGCATTTCGAGAAACGGAAGCGACTGGCGCCGGAGATCGGATTGCGTGATTGCCACGCTTGCCAGCGCAATCGGCGCGAGGCCGAGCGTATAGTGACCGTTGCCGTCGCTCCGGCGTACATAGCCGTATTCTTCGAGGACGGAGAGCAGGCGCGACACGGTACTCGGCGCCAGTTCCAACAGGCGGCTCAACTCGCTGAGCGTGTGCGACGGGCGCGCCTCACTGAAGCAGGCGAGCAGGCGCAACGCCCGGCCGATGGACTGCCCCGGCGCTACCTGCGCGGTCATGCGTGCCAGTTGCACCATTCGCTACTTCCATTCCCCAACGTCACGACAGAAAATCAAAGAGACCCCATGGCGGGAACGGACCCCGAATGTTCATGACGCTCTTTTCCACAGAGCGGAAGATTGCCGCGTTATGTGAGAAAGGTTTTCTGAATATGAGCGGAGAATAACAGCCAGTGGGGATCGTGTCAAGTGGATGTCGTTGTCCAGGAAGCGTCTAAAAGTCGGTACCGTCGGGCAGCAAGCATCGCAGAGAGGCGATGATTCCACTCGTCATTGAGTCCGGCGAGTCGCGAGGCGACCACGCCGCCTGCCCGCACGCGCCACCAGCGCATTCCTCGTCGTCCTTTCAAGCGCCGATGGACGACGACATCCACCCCGCGATGGGCAACGATCGCCAAACTCATTGCTCACTGCTCACTGCTCATTGCCACATCGCCGCATCGGTCGAGTGTGTATTGAATTACGGCGAGGGTTTCGTTCACATCGCCGCCTGCCGGTATCGTCTGGCCATCTTTTCGCCATGCCAGAGCACGTTCAATCAACGTATCCCAGCGCCCATCCGCAATCCCTCGCGCCCACCGTGCGGCGACCGGCTTGGAGACGACGGCGCCGGTATCGAGTGTGTAGAGTATCCGGCACATTGTCAGCACGGCGTAGGGCTGATAGCCAATGTCGTGCAGTGCCAATCGGCTCGCATCATGGCGCATCGGCCCCCACCAGTGATGCATCAGCGTGACTACCGCCCGGCGCAGGTCTTTTGAGGGGACAGGGTCAATCACTGCGCGCGGGTCGGGTCCCGCGACGATCACCCCGTGCTCGCGCAGGATAAAGCGTTGGATAATCCAATCACTGCCGAGTTGGTCCATCGCGAGGGTCTCGCCCGCACCGCGCTCAATGTGTGGATGGCAGGCGTGGGCCGAATCGTCGCGGCGCAGGGCGTCCTGCGGGATATATGCCGCTTCCACCTCCGTCGCCCAGGGCGAGTCGCTGGCATTGAAGTCATCATGCATCGCGCGTAAGGCGAAAAGAAGCTCGCCGGAAAGATCGGCATCGGTCACGATGACAAAATCAATGTCACTCCGATGCGCGGCGAAATCGCCGAGGGCGAGGGACCCGGACAGATACATCCCACGAAAGTGCCGCCCCAGGATCGTTCGTATGCGCGACAGGAAATCATGCAGCACCACGTTAACATCGGCATATGGCGTTGGCTGCGATCGCGTGGTCGCAGCCTCTCGATCAGATGTCACGTCGCCGTCTCATTGCTCATCACTCATTGCTGTTTGGCGGGTCGCCGGGCGATTTGGGCCTGCTCTGAGACCGTCTGCGCGTCGGGCGCATTGCCGTGGAGCGTGGGAACGCCCTCGTGCGCGATATCGGCGGTGGAGAGATCACCGCCATCGTAGGGATTGCCATACGACGACGGGGCAGAGAAGTCGTCCGCCGTGTGGCGTTGCGGGATCAGGCCGGCAGTAGCGGTCGGGAGAATCTTCGCGAAACGCGCGTTCTCGACGGACGCGCCAATATAGTCGCGTTCCTCCTTGAAGGTGTCGTTCTTGCCGAGTTCGCCGACTCGTTTGCCCGTAATGTTGAGATGGACGCGCCCCTTCCCCTTTGCGGACGCGCCCTCGACGCGGGCAACCGCGCTCATCGGGAGATAGAGCGTCCGCGTGAACAGGAATCCCTGCTCGACAATGATGTGTTCGTACTCCACGGCGATCACGCGACCAACGGCGCGCCCATTTGCATCCACAACACCAGCGCCCCGCGCGATCTCAACGGAACCAGCCATGCGCGTGCTCTCCTCCGCTTCAACGCAACAATTTCATTTTCCGTATCGTAGAGTACCGTGCGATGCGCGGCGACGCCAGAGCCCCTAGCCCCCGGCCCCTTCAGTTCCTCGGTTCTTATCACGCCCATCCGGGTCATCAAGGGCGTTCCACGCGTTCTCGACGGTGTTGCTGATGAGATTGCCGCCATCGGCGACACTCCGGTCGCGATCGTTGACGCTCGGTGGGCGCTCCATCCGGTCAACCTCCTCGGCGTTGGCGAAGGAAGTGACGCCCTGCTCGCGCACGATGATTTCCTCGACTTTTTGTTCCGCACTCATCGGTTCGTTGGGCAAGTCGCGTTGCTGCTCGCCGATGCGATCTTGCTGGTCTTGCTGGGTATGCAACCGCCGCTCCTCGATCGGTTCGTCGGGGTCGCCGGTCGGGAGGCCATAGCCAGCGCCGACGGGTGGATTTCCACTGGTACTCATACGATTGCTCCTGTTCGTCATCATGGTCACAACGGTCGCGCTCTCTCCCTCGGCAATATCGGTGCCAGACGCACGAACAACGGGATGCGTGGAAGCATCCCGCTGTCTCGATTCCTACGTTTGAAGGCGCGTTAGCGGTTCGTTGCCCTATTCTCACCGTCGCGCAATTTATCCTTCGCGCGATCTATGATTCCTTCGTCGCCGCTTCGATCCGCCTCATAGCGGTCGCCCTCCATGCCGGTCCGATCATACGCCGTGTCGGTTGTTCGGTATGCCGCGTCCGTGCCCTGGTTGCCGGTACGACCCGTCATGCCGCGCTCACCCTCGACGTGAACGCGTGGACTGTTCGGGTCCTCAACATGCACCTTCTCACGCCGCACTGTGTCAGTCACTCGTTCGGTGTCGGTCACGGTCTCCTTGCGCACGTGTACCTCACCCGTCACCATCGCCTGCTTCTGCGTAACGACTTCCTGCTCGCGTAGTGGGATCTCGATGTCCTGCTCCCGCATAGTGAGGTCCGCTTCCGTGGCAGGGCGACTGACGGCGCGCTCGGTCACGTAGACTTCCTCATGCTCAACCGGCACATCAATCGTCTGCTGCTCCTCGCGTACCTCTTTGACAATGCGGGCGCGGCCCGCCTCGTTCTCGCGCACGCCCGCCTTCAATTGCTCTTCGACAATCGGGACACGGACATTCTCGCCTGCGGTGGCGCCGCGACCAACTTCCCGATCCGCAGTGTCATCAGTGCGGCGCATCGTGCGATCCGTAGCGTAGCCCGTGTCGGCCCTCGTATCGTTGGTGCGCTGCGTGCCATACCAGGCATCGCCGACGCTGGGGAGATCATCGCGCCCCATCTGCTCGGCATCATGCTTCGTGAGGTTCAGATAGACATTGTTGCCATCCGCTCGCGTAATCGCGCTGGTCGGCAGGTAGAGGTCCTTAATAAACAACCAACCCTTCTGCACGAGGAAATAATTCTGGCCGACATCCGCGATCGTGCCGATCTTCTCATTGTCCGAGCCATAGACATCTGCACCCGCGACAAGGCCGTCAGTGTAGTCATGGGTTCCCATGTTCGTCTGATCGTACTCGCTGCGTCCCATGGTCATGGTTTGGCTCCTTCCTGGCTTAGGCGCTCATGTCCCAAGTCCGTCGTACTTCGGTATCACTGCCGATACCGTTCTGCAGTACGCTTCGGCAACATACGTGCCACGATAGAGTGCATCGAATAATAGACTGTAGCAATTTCGGCGGCAGATTTCACTACGGATTTAACTCCATTCACGGTACACGAACCCTGAAAGAATCTGTCTATACGTCAAAAAAGTCGCTTTCCAAAGGAACAAGGGGAAAAGGGGTAGTGGCTCAGTTTGAATCGTGAGGGGTGGAATGTGACCTGTCAGGCACAGGTCAAGGCTTCTTCTGCCCAATGGCCTGATTGAAGTTCTTTCGCCCCACTACATTCAAGAAGACGCAGAGACTATCTTCAATCTTTTCATCCTGTGGGTAATCTGCGGGGTCGGCATCCGCGATATTTTTCAGATCACCCATCAGCGCGGTTTCCTCTTCAAAGGGAAGTGCGTCCCGAACGCATCGCCGAATCAGTCGCTGAGTTTCTGTCAGCGTCTTCTTGGTCATGGTGTCCATCCTGCCTTGAACATGCCGCCGTTGAGAAAACAAGACATTGAGACGAATCTTCCGGAGAAAGACCTTATCTACGCGACTTCCTAATGCGCCAATATTGAACGATTTCCCATTTATCGAGATGGCTAATGGCCTACCAATGATTACTCTGACAAGGAGTCCTGTGAGTATGGCATTGACCCAAACGTTGTCAATGGCAACACCGCCGATCTTCACCGCGTTGAGCAGCGGCAAGTATGGGGATGCCATTGTCAGCCCTGCGGCTATAACCCCGTACACGAAACAGTAACCATAAAGTGCAGGGCAGTGCCATGGCATTAGGAATGTCCCCGCCTCCGGGTGTTGGGATAACCATACGACCGAACCAGTTGTGATGCTTCCCACGGCGAGTGCGAGAAGTGCCGCCTCCCACATCTCCACAGGATGAAACACTCCCTCTGACGCACAGAAAATAGGGCGCGAAACCCGATTCGCGCCCCACGGTCGTGTTCGTTCTTGTGACGGGGGTCGAA
>JALYUS010000231.1 GCA_030853625.1 Chloroflexota bacterium | reverse complement strand
CGTTGATCAGCCGGAGCGCCCCGCCGGACTCGAGGGCAGCGAAGGTGGCGAAGATGCGCGCGTGCCGATCGCGCGGGGCGAGTGCGCGCACATCGAGCGTCACGGGATCGCTCGCCGCGAAGAGCGGCCCGGCCTCCGGTGCGATAACCGCCGCCTCGGTCGCCGCCGCGCGGTGGACGAGCAGCACGAGCTCCGTTTCCGCCATCGCGTCATGGACGACATCCGCGTCGAGCGATACGAACGTGCCGGCTTGTGCCGGATATGCCGCATCCGCCACTGTGATCGCCCCCTCCCCCCGAACGACCTGAATCGTGATCGGCGTTGCGACGCGGTGGTCGCGCAACTGTTGCCCCGCGCGCATGCCGATCAGGAGCACCTGCCCCGGCAGCGCCGTCTCCAGTTGCGTCGCGACGGGATGCCGGTCGTCGAAGCGGACGCGGCGTTCCAGTGCAATCGGTGTCATTTGTCTCTCCATCGTTATTTCAACCCTCCGATGTATGGGTCTCGTGCGGCGCCATGGCCGTACGCCCTCATGGTAGGGGGAATACGCGCGGGATGCTGTGAGAAACCGCACAGTCCGCATCACCGACGGACGCTATGCTGGTCATGCGGAGGACCACGCCCAATCGTACCGGGCGGTCGGAAACGGTGGTCGTCGGGCTACCCACCAATAAGGAGCATTCCATGACAGTGACAGCGCGGGTCGTTGACGTGCGGGAAGATATTCGGCGCGGCGATGAACCCTTCGACCGGATCATGTCTGCGGTTGCGGCGCTCGCGGATGGCGAGGACCTCGTGATCATCAATCTCTTCGAGCCGGTGCCGCTCTACGGTCTCCTCGCCCAGCAGGGTTTCAGCCACGAGACGGACTGGACCGCCGAGGGCGACTGGCGCGTCACCTTCCGAAGGCTATCGGATGGCGAATCTCCATCCCACGGCGCCCAGTGAGCGGTGACGGTCTTGGCGTGCCTTCCCGGATAACGTCGGCAGATTGACACAGTTTTGTGACGCTGTCCCATCGCCTGTCGCATCGCTGTGACGGTGATCCTCCTATGCTTCCGACAACGGATGCATATCGCGCCGATCGGCGCTTCACCGGGAGAGATCGCCATGACCATCTTGCACACCTTCATCAGCCCACGCCGCTACGCACAAGGGGCAGGCGCACTGGCCGAGGCCGGCACGCTCATCCAACCATTGGGAACGCATGCGTTCGTCCTCTACGACCGTACGGTTATGGACCGTTGGGCACGCCAGGTTCGTCCCGCGCTGACCGCTGCGGGCTTGGATGTCAGCAGTGCGGAGTTCGCAGGAGAATGCACGCAGGCGGAGATCGACCGCATAGGCGCCGCCGCGCGTGTCATGCGCGCGGACATTATCGTCGGTCTCGGCGGCGGGAAGGCAATTGACACAGCAAAGGCGGTCGCGGACGACATTGGCGCGGCGCTCGCGATCATCCCAACACTCGCCTCGACCGATGCGCCGACGAGCGCCCTCTCGGTCATCTATTCCGATCGGGGAACCTTCGACCACTACCGCTTCTCCCGCCGCAACCCCGACCTCGTGCTCGTCGACACGCAGGTGATCGCGGACGCGCCGGTGCGACTCTTCATCGCCGGTATCGGGGATGCGCTCTCGACATATTTCGAGGCCCGCGCAACCGCCCAATCCTATGCCACGACGATGGCCGGTGGCTGGCAGACGGTCGCGGCTGCCTCCCTGGCACGCGCTTGCTGGGATACGATCCGCGTCTACGGCAGGGAGGCGATCACCGCCGTGCGCGCCCACCGGGTGACGGACGCGGTCGAAAAGGTCGTGGAGGCGAATACCCTCCTGAGCGGGTTGGGGTCCGAGAGCGGCGGGCTCGCCGCCGCCCATGCGATCCACAACGGTCTCACCGCGCTCCCGGAGACGCGCGGCATGTGGCATGGGGAGAAAGTCGCTTTCGGCACCCTCGTCCTGCTCGAACTGGAGAGGCATAACGCCCAGGACCGTCGCGATGTGCTCGACTTCTGCCTCGCGGTCGGGCTACCCGTCTGCTTCGCCGATCTCGGCGTGCCGCACATCACCCCCGCGCAGATCGCGACGGTGGCAGAGCGTGCGCTGGCGACGGGAGAGACGATCTACAACGAGCCGTGCACGCTCTCCCCGGAGACGGTGA
>JALYUS010000156.1 GCA_030853625.1 Chloroflexota bacterium | reverse complement strand
TTAGAGCTTATCCGGAAACTGGTAGACTGGGTGCGTGGGGTGCGGCGAAAGGAGTATCGCATGGCACGCACCAAACCGTGGGAAGTCAGTGATGCACTTTGGGAGCGCGTCGCGCCCCTCGTTCCGCCTGCCCCTTCCCATGCCAAAGGTGGGCGTCCCCGTGTCCCCGACCGCCCGCTCTTCGCTGCCCTGATCTACCTCTTGCGCACCGGCGAGCAGTGGAACGCCCTGCCTGCGGAGTTCCCGCCGAGTTCCACGGTTCATGATCGGATGCAGGAGTGGGAGGGGAAAGGATTCTTTACCGCGCTGTGGCACGCGGGGTTGAGCGACTATGATGAGGTGATTGGGATCGAATGGCAGTGGCAAGCAATGGATGGAGTGATGACGAAAGCCCCTTTCGGCGGCGCCGCGACCGGGCCGAATCCCACTGATCGCGGCAAGCGGGGGACGAAACGGAGCCTGCTGGTGGACGGGACGGGGGTGCCGCTGGCGGTAGTCGTGGGCGGGGCGAATCGGCATGACATGAAACTGGTAACCGCGACGCTGGAAGGCATCGTGATCGCCCGCCCGGAACCGGAGGCGGTGGATCAGCATCTCTGTCTGGACGCGGGATACGACTATGACGCGGTGCGCGTGACGACCGCCGCGCGGGGATACACGGCGCATATCCGCAGGCGGGATGCCGAGCGGGCGACACCGCATCCCGACGGGCAGGCACGCCGATGGGTGGTGGAGCGGGCGCACAGTTGGCTGCACCGCTCGCGCCGCTTGCTGGTGCGGTGGGAGAAGAAGGTGGAGAACTACCTGGCCTTTGTCCATCTGGCGTGTGCGCAACTGCTCTTCTCCAAGTCTCTCCGGGTTTCCGGATAAGCTCTTAATGCCCCCTTGCAGCAGCAAGGGATTTTGTCGTGCGTATGTATCTCGTGCTTCTCTACGGCTTCAAACGATGGTATGATCTGTTTGGCCAACAATCATCGCTCGTTTGATGCACGCTGATCGGCGGTCATGGATGTCCGTATTCGTCGTTCCTGGTGCGGTAATCTGAGGAGGTTCCTGTGGAGATCGACATCGCTGTAATCTCTCCGCCCACGTTCTTTGCCTTCGGGGCCTGATCCGGATCTCGGTGGTGAGGAACCGGACAAGACCGAGCAAGGGAAAGCGCCAGAGGCGAGCGAGAAAACCGAACATCCGCAGTAATGCCGCAGGCGGATTGGGGTGAATCCCTTTCCTCCGACACGACGCGGATATGACGGCGAGCATGCGCATGGCCGGAGGGATAGTTGTTGCTGTGCATCTGCACCCCTACAGCCGCGAATCGCCGTTCCTTGATGACACCATCCAGATTTTCGTGCAGGCATGGTCGGGCTACGCCCGATGCCGCCGCCCAATGAGCCACTGGGCGCGGGTCATGCAGTCGTGGCGGTTGGGTACGACGACGCACGCGACTGTTTCCTGATTCGCAATTCATGGGGGCCGGATTGGGGGATCGGCGGACATTTCCTGATGCCGTACGCCTTCCTCATGCATCCGCACCGCGCGGACAATTTCTGGACCGTTCGCTCCTTCGCGTGAAGAGCGAAATTATCCGGTGGTAGCAGGCTTTCCCGCCTGCCTTCCCGACCGAGAGGCAGGCGGGAAAGTCTGCTACCACCACGAAAACGCCCCAACTGTGTACATCCTATCAGTGTCGAGGCGCAAATGAACCGAAAGCGCCCGCGCGCGCGTGATAGCGCTATGGAGGCCATGCCAACGGCATGGCTGTTTGGTCGCGTGATACTCTCATTGAGACGAATGGTCAGGAGTTTTGTGACAGACCCAATACTCCGTCTCTCGCGTCGGTCCGTGTTGTGTCTGCTTGCGGGGGCCGGGAGCGGCGGCGTCCTCGCGCGTGCCGGTGTGACGATGACTGATGCCCGCCCGCTGGCGGCCACCGGTGATGACGGCTATACGGGCAGCGCGCCGACACCCACGCCCACCGCGACGCGCGGTCCATCATCCGTTGCGACGCCGGGTGTGTCATCCGCCGGAGCGAGCCGCACACTGACTGGGCACACCGATCGCGTGCTCGGCGTCGCCTTTTCGCCGGACGGGCAGTTGCTCGCCTCCGTCTCGTTCGATCATACGGCGCGTCTCTGGAAAGTGGCGGACGGTACGCCCGTCACGATCCTGAAGGGGCATACCGACCGCGTTGACGGCGTCGCCTTTTCGCCGGATGGCAGCATGCTCGCGACCGCCTCGACGGACAGGACTGTCCGACTCTGGAATGTCGGCGACGGCACACCGCTCCGCACGCTCACCGGGCACACAGATGCCGTGATGGCGGTCGCCTTCTCGCCCGATGGTCAGACGCTGGCGAGTGGCGGTTTCGATCAGATCATCCGACTCTGGCAGGTCGCGGACGGCGCGGCGATTCGGACGCTGGAAGGCCATACTGCCCGCGTCTCCGGCGTCGCCTTCGCGCCCGACGGGCAGACGCTCTGCTCTGGCGCATTCGATACCGACGTACGTATCTGGCAGCCTGCGGATGGAACAACGCTGCGAACGCTGGCGGGCCATACAGACAAGGTCTCCAGCGTCACCGTCAGCGCGGACAGCCAGATGATTGTCTCCGGATCGTTCGACAACACCGCGCGCGTCTGGAAGGCTACAGACGGGTCGCCGGTCACAACGCTGCGTGGGCACAAGGATTGGGTGATGGCCGTCGCGATCACGCCGAACGGGAAAACCGTCGTCTCAGGGTCGAAGGATCGCACCGTGCGCCTCTGGCCGCTCAACGATGGGGGCACGCCGCGCACGCTCACCGGCCATACCGATTACGTGCATGGCGTCGCCGTTTCGCCCGATGGGACGCTCGTCGCGTCGGCGTCGGCGGACAAGACTGTGCGACTCTGGCCGGTTGCCTGAGTGGTCAGGCGGGCATGCCGTCGTCGTCGGCACGCTGTGATTGTTCCTCGACGGCGTACGGGACGTGCGCGGCATTCAGTCGGTCAATGAGTCGCACAAGCATTTCGCCGTCCGCGTAGGCGCTGACTGGTGCGTGGCGATCAACCGCCGTCACGCCCGCTTCCTTGCAGACCGCCAGAAACCGCTTCTGCTGCTCCTCGATGTCTCCGGTCTTGTCGTCTGTCGTTTTGCCTTTGTAGAGCATGTCAAATGCAACGCGTGCCATATATGACCTCCGCCACCCCTTCACCGATACCTCATCACGTACGCAAAGTCACGCCGTCGTAGCGCTCTGATCGCTTCATCAATGCAAGAATCAATCCGCCGCCATATCCACGTTCGATAGAAGAGGAGTTCGACTTGCCGCTTCCATCAGCGCGGTGGCGGCGAGGCGG
This sequence comes from Chloroflexota bacterium, assembly GCA_030853625.1. Taxonomy (GTDB): domain Bacteria; phylum Chloroflexota; class Chloroflexia; order Thermomicrobiales; family JALYUS01; genus JALYUS01. The sequence continues at coordinate 4,248 of JALYUS010000156.1, read as the reverse complement.
CCGCTGGCGACGGCGCCCTCCATGCTGTCGTAGAACTCCTGTGTCGTGTAGCCGCCGGCGAGGAAGAGATTGGGGATCGGCGTCGCTTGCGTCGGGCGCAGATGGTCAATGCCCGGCTTCGGCCAGTAGACCGACTGGGGAATCCGGACGACCGTGCTCTTGACGATCCGCGCTGCGGGGCCGGTATCCGGGAACGTCGCGTCCACATTTGCCTTCGTGCGCCGGACGATCTCGTCATCATCCACATTCATCAGGTCGCGCGCGGGGGCGACGCAAAACTCCATCCGACTCTTGCCGCCGAAGGCGTAATCCGGCGTCGTGTTCGCGAGATCGGCATAGACCGGGATGCGGCCGTCCGGGCAGAAGAGGATGTTGTCCACATGCGTCACCTGCCGGTCGAACCAGAGTTGCACGGTGATCACCGGCACGCCCTCGAACTGGCTGAGGCCCGCGAAATACCGCTCGTTCCGCCGCCACTGATCGGGGATCAGCCGGTTCAGTTTGTGGACCGGCAGCGCGAGCACGAACCAATCACCGCGCACGACCTCGCCGTTGCCGAGTTCCACGCCGGTGATGCGCCGGCCCTGGCCCTCGTGGATGGCGCGGATCGGCGCGTCGGTGCGGATGCGGACGCCGCGCGCCGTGAGATAGTCCGCGAGCGGGCCAATCAGGCAGTCTTGTGGCGAACCGTTGAGGAAGCCCATCCTGGAAGCGTCCGGCTTGCGGAGAAACTCGCCGCAGACATCGAGAACGATCTTCGCGCTCATCTCCTCGGGCGGGAGAAATTTGAGGGCGAGCGCCATCGGCATGAACATCTTCTGGAGCATCCGGTCGGAGATACCGAACTTCCGGTGCCACTCGGCGTAGGTCAGACCGTCCTGCCGCGCGCGGTATTCCGGCGAACCGAAGAGCATCGGGCCGAGCGCCTTCGCGAGCGATACCTTTTCTCGCCAACTGAAGTAATGGTTATTGAAGACGGCGGGCAGCAGATGGAGCGGCGCGGGAAATGGCCCGGTGCGGAAGGCGAACCGCTCGCCCTCAGAGAGGGTGTACGTCAGTACATGCTCTTTCCAGAGGATATTCTCGTAGACGCCGAGTTCGCGCATCAGGTCGAAAATCTCGATGTACGCGCCGAAAAAGACGTGCAGGCCGGACTCAATCCAGTCATCCTCGGCGTCGCGCCACGACGAGACCTTGCCGCCGAGGATCGGCCGCTGTTCGAGCAATTCGACCTGATAGCCGGCGTCCACCAGCCGCTTCGCGGCGGCGAGGCCCGCGAGGCCACCACCGCCGATGACGACGCGCTCGCTCTTTCCGTTCCACTCCATACCGCATGTCCATTCTGTGTGACTATTTTTCGCCCCTCATGGGAGTGTACCGCGTCGGATCGAAACGGATCACCTGACGAACTGGAGTGACTCCGCAATCTTGACATAAGCCGTATCAAGGGGTATGATCGGCGTGTCAACGACTACCTGGCACATCGCTGCCTGTGTAGCAACAGGAGGCACAGGAATTCATGCAGGATAAAGGACCGCTCTATGTGATTAGCGTCGCGTCGCGGCTGCTCGCGCTCCACCCGCAGACGCTCCGCAAGTATGAACGGGCGGGCTTCGTCGTGCCGTCGCGGACGGACGGAAACTTGCGGCTCTATTCGCCGGAAGACCTCGCGCTGCTCCGGCAGGTGAAGTATCTCGTGGATGAGCGCGGTGTCAATCTCGCGGGCGTGGAACTCGCCCTGACCGTCACGCGCCTCGCGGAGCGGTTGCTTGACCGCGCGGAGCACGAAGGTAGCACAGCGAAACTGCGCCGCGACATGCAGGAAACGGCAATGCAGATCTTACGTACATTGGGACGAGTGAGTGCTGAGTAACGAGTGCTGAGGGAATTGAGGTTCTACTCAGTACTCGTTATTTTGAGCGATAGGAGCGAAGGATGTTAAACCGATTCACGGAGAAGGCGCAGGAGGCAACGCTCGCGGCGCAGGAATTGGTGATTGCGAAACAGCAGAGCCAGATGGAGCCGGAGCATTTGCTTGTGGCGCTGCTGGCGCAGGAGGGCGGGGTCGTCCCGCAGGTCTTCCTGAAGATGAGTATCAACCCTGGCATGCTGCTCGCGGAGGTCGAGGCGGCGGTGAACACCTTTCCGCGCCTCTCCTCTCCCGGCACGACCAATGTCTCCGGCCGGGCGCAGAGCGTCCTCGTGCGCGCTGCGGAAGAGGCAGGCAAACTGAAGGATGAGTACGTGAGCACCGAGCACCTGTTGCTCGCGATGCTCGACCCGAAACTGGGCGGCGGTGTGGAGCGGATTGTCCGCGCGCATGGCGTGACGCGGGACAAGGTGCTTGGCGTCCTCAAGGAGATTCGCGGCAATCAGCGCGTCACGGATCAGAATCCGGAAGGGAAGTACCAGGCGCTCGAAAAATACGGACGCGATCTGACGGAGATTGCCGAGCGTGGCAAACTCGACCCGGTGATCGGCCGCGATGAGGAAATTCGTCGCGTCATTCAAGTCCTCTCGCGCCGGACGAAGAACAACCCGGTGTTGATTGGCGAGCCAGGCGTCGGCAAGACCGCCATTGCCGAAGGGCTTGCCCAGCGGATCATCCGGGGCGACGTGCCGGAAGGGATCAAGGGCAAGCGGATCGTCCAGCTCGACATGGGATCGCTCGTCGCGGGGGCGAAGTTCCGGGGCGAGTTCGAGGAGCGGCTGAAGGCCGTCCTCAAAGAGGTGCAGGAGAGCGAGGGGGAGATCATCCTCTTCATTGACGAACTACACACTGTCGTCGGGGCGGGCGCGGCGGAAGGCGCGATGGACGCGGGGAATATGCTCAAGCCGATGCTCGCGCGCGGCGAACTGCACACGATCGGCGCGACGACGCTGAATGAGTATCGCAAGTACATTGAGAAAGATGCCGCGCTCGAACGACGCTTCCAGCCGATCCTCGTCGCGGAACCGAATGTCGAGGACACGATCTCGATCCTCCGCGGGCTGCGCGAGCGGTACGAGGTGCATCACGGCGTGCGCATCCAGGATGCCGCGCTCGTCGCTGCCGCCGTCCTCTCGCATCGCTACATCGCCGATCGTTTCTTGCCGGATAAGGCGATTGACCTCGTGGACGAGTCGGCGGCGCGGTTGCGGATGGAGATAGACTCGATGCCCGCCGAACTCGATGAGGTCGAGCGGCGGATTATGCAACTCGAAATCGAGCGCGAGGCGCTGCGCAAGGAGAGCGACCCGGCCTCGAAGGATCGCCTGGCCGTCATCGAACGCGAGATCGCCGACCTCTCCGAGCAGCGGGACAGCCTCAAAGCGCAGTGGACGAGCGAGAAATCCGTCATCACCAAGCAGCGCTCCGTGAAGGAGCAGTTGGAGCAGACGCGACAGCAGATCGAGGCAGCCGAGCGCGCGGCGGACTATGGCCGGGCGGCGGAACTGAAGTACGGCACGCTGACTGAGCTCGAACGCGAATTGGCGGAAACACAGCAGAAATTGGCGGAGCAGCAGGCGCATGGTCAGATGCTCGCCGAGGAAGTGACGCCGCAGGACATCGCGGAAGTAATCGCCCGCTGGACCGGTATCCCGGTCTCCAACTTGCTGGAAAGCGAAGTGGCGAAACTGATTCACATGGAGGAGCGGCTGCACCAGCGCGTCGTCGGGCAGGACGAGGCGGTGCAGTCGGTGGCGAACACGATTCGCCGCGCCCGCGCCGGCTTGCAGGACCCGAACCGGCCGCTCGGCTCATTCATCTTCCTCGGCCCGACCGGCGTGGGGAAGACCGAACTCGCCCGCGCGCTGGCGGAATTCCTCTTCGACAGCGATCAGGCGATGATCCGGCTCGACATGAGCGAGTACATGGAGAAGCACACCGTCTCCCGCTTACTCGGCGCACCCCCCGGCTACGTTGGCTACGACGAGGGCGGCCAACTGACCGAGGCGGTGCGGCGGCGGCCGTACAGCGTCATCCTCTTCGACGAGATCGAGAAGGCGCACCCGGATGTCTTCAATGTCCTCCTGCAACTGCTCGACGACGGGCGGCTGACGGATGGGCAGGGCCGGACGGTGGACTTTCGCAACACGGTCGTTATCATGACCTCCAACCTCGGCAGCCAGACGCGCGCGGAGGAAATGCAGGAGCAGATCCGCCAGGGTATGGAAGCCGTCAAGGGCATGCTGCCGGACGAGATGGCGGATCAGTTCAATACGGTCAAGAGCGACGCCGAGGAGCGCGACGAGGACGACGTGCGG
>JALYUS010000145.1 GCA_030853625.1 Chloroflexota bacterium | reverse complement strand
CCACGGTGATCCCCGGTTCCCCTTCCAGAAAGCCGCGCAAACCACTGCGCACCATCCGGTGGTCATCCACGATCAAGACGCGAATTGTTTGCGCATCACGCATGCGGGCTTCTCCACCGGGTGCGATTGCCGCCCTCTCTCGCGGGGCGGCAGACATCGCCCGCAGTATACCCGATGTGCGCAGACAACTTGCGGCGTGTGCCGGGTCCGGTTGTGTCTACGCGGAGCGGCGCGCGCGCACGAGCGTCGGCACGAACATCCGCGTCGCGTCTTGCAACGTGGCTACATCGAAGGGGGCGGGCAGGAGAACGGTCTCCGTGAGGAGGGCAACCGGAAGCGGCGCGAAAACATCCCATGATCCACCGATGACGATGACGGGCAGATCGTGGAGCATTGCATCCGCCCGAATCGCGGCGAGCAACATCTGTACCGACGTGGCTGAGTCAGCGGCAAGAATCAGGAGGTCGGGCACAGCGGAGCGGAGATCGCGCATGCTGGCGGCGTTGTACATCATCACGCGATAGCCAGCGGCGTGCAGTGTGCCAATCCCCGGACGAAGAAGCGTGGTACCGTTGGTGACGGTAAGGATTTGGACCATTGTATGCCTCCCAATGCCGACGATCATGCATCCTCAGATCAGATGTGCAAGCCTCTTCGCAACATCTGTGCCACCTATACGTATATTCCGTTCGTTCGGGTCACGACGGCCGGATGCATGCGTGAGGCGGTATCCGCCGCGTTGTCGGTTACGCACATGCACCGTACAATAACGGCAGTCCGGCAGGGATGTCCGCGACGGATGTCGCTGGGAACACACAGAAAGTGTGAACACGTTGGCCGCGCAGTTTGACGATATTCTTGAGGAACTGTCTGGAACGACAATCTATCTCGATCACGCGGCGACGACGCCAACCGATCCGGCGGTAATCGAGGCTATGCTACCGTATTGGCGCGAGACGTGGGGCAATCCGTCCAGTCTCTACGCGGCGGGGCGGCAGGCGCGCGCGGCGCTCGACCGGGCGCGGGCAACTCTCGCGGCGATCCTCCATTGCCACCCGCGCGAAATCACTCTGACGTCGGGGGGGTCGGAGAGTGATAATCTCGCCTTGCGCGGTGTCGTCGCAGCGGCGCGCCAGGCGGTGCGACGCCCACATCTCATTACCAGCGCCATCGAACATCACGCGGTGCTGCATACGGCAGCGGCGCTCGAAACAGCGGATGTGGACGTTACCTACTTGCCGGTTGATGCATATGGCATGGTGTCGCCGGATGACCTTACCGCCGCCATCCGGCCCGAAACCTGCCTCATCTCGATCATGCATGCGAACAACGAAGTCGGCACGATCAACCCGATTGCTGCACTGGCCGCCATCGCCCGCGCGCGCGCAATTCCGTTTCACACGGACGCGGTGCAAGCGGCGGGCGCACTCCCGCTCGACGTGGACGCGCTCGGCGTGGATCTGCTCTCGCTTTCGGCGCATAAGTTCAACGGGCCGAAGGGAATTGGTCTGCTGTATACCCGCCGGGGTACGCGATGGACGCCGCAAATTACCGGTGGCGGTCAGGAGATGAATCGCCGCGCGGGCACGGAAAACGTTGCCTATGCGGTCGGCATGGCGGTCGCACTAACGCGGGCTGAGGCCGCACGGTCGCGCGTGGTCGCACAGTGTGGCGCCCTCCGCGACCGGCTGATCGAGCGTGTCCTGGCGGAAATCCCCGATGTCCGGCTGAATGGTCATCGGACCCAGCGGCTCGCCAACAATGCCAGCCTCGGCTTCGCCGGTGTGGAGGCGGAATCGCTCCTTATTTTGCTCGATGCGGAAGGAATCGCGGCATCGGCGGGTTCCGCCTGCGCGAGCGGCAGCATCGAGCCAAGCCACGTCCTGATGGCAATAGGCGTCCCCGAACCGTACGCGCTCGGCACACTCCGCTTCTCGCTCGGCGCGGAAAACAGCGCGGAGGAGATAGACATCCTCGCTGATCTCCTCCCCCGTCTCGTTGCCCGCCTCCGCTCCCTCGCGCCATTGATGGTCTAACGGTCTAACCAATTGAACCGCAGAGGCGCAGAGAACGCAGAGGACGCAAAGAATAATAAGGATTGGAGGAGAATCATGTGATCGCGGGCAGTCGGAGTGCGTTATTTTCTCAATTTCTCTTCTCTCTTTGCGTTCTTTGCGTCTCTGCGGTTCAATCGTTTTCGTCCGGAGGTGGTGGATGGAGCGGGATGACGCGATCCGGCGGCAGTTTGATCGGGCGGCGGCGGCGTATGGTACATCACCGATCTTTGCGCAGGGGCATGATCTTGCTGTGATGGTGGAGGCGACCGCACCGACAATGGCGATGACGGCGCTCGATATCGGATGCGCGGCGGGGCATACGGCGCTCGCCTTCGCGCCACATGTGCGTGCGGTTATCGGTGTGGATCTGAGCCGGGATATGCTCATCGAGGCGACCCGGCAGGCGGCAACGCGCGGCATCACCAATGTCCGCTGGGAGGAGGCGAACGCCGTCGCGCTTCCCTACGCCGACGCGACCTTCGACATTGTTACCTGTCGGATGGTCGCGCATCACTTCCCATCGCTCGTCCCGCCCCTAACCGAGATGGCGCGCGTGCTCAAAGCCGGTGGCCAACTGCTCGTCGTGGACATTATCTCCCCCGAAAATGACGCGCTCGCGACGTTCATCAACCAGGTCGAGATGCTCCGTGATCCGTCGCACGGCCGGGACTGGACAATCGCGGAGTGGCAGGCGGCGGGCACGGAGATTGGCGTTCCGTTTGATGTCGTAACGCGGTGGAATCTGTCGCTGGATTTCGCGGATTGGACGGCGCGGCAACAGACGCCGCCCGCCTCCGTCGCGCGTCTCGAAGCGCTGTTCGACATGGCCTCTCCGGCAACACGCGACGCCTTCGCCATCGTCACAACACCGCCGCGCTCCTTCCATCTCTGGGCAGCGATGCTCAAAGGGACGAAACGGTAGTCGGTAGTCAGTAGTCAGTAGTCGGAAAAGTAGTAATCCAATATTCAGGCGCCAACTCCGCCCCGGGTTTTTCCTTCTGACTACTGCCCGGCTGCCCGGCGGCAAGGTTTGTGCATCATCGGGCCGTCCGGTACACTGCCGGGGCATGAGTGCGTACGCTGTCAGGATGAAGGAGAGCGGATGGACTGCCGGGCCGTCCGAGGAATCAGCGCCCTCTATCGGTGGGCACAAGGGAATGCGCTCCGTGCGGCATTTCTCGTTGGGCTGCTGATCGCCGTGATTGGCTGCGGTGTGCCGCGCACCGAAGCGGCGCACGATCCGGGCGTGATCGGCGGCGATCCGGTCGTACGACCCGCGCCCGCACGGACGGTGATCGGCTTTCCGCTCGTCGTCTGGTCCACACCGAACCTGCATACCGAGACGGATTGGGATTTCGGCGCGTGGCCGTTGCGGCGCTTCTTCATTTTCTGGGCGAATATCTGGCTCTGTGGTCTGCCCGCACTCCTCGGCCTGCTCGCCCATCGCGCGAACACGGTCGCCTTCGCGATGCCGCGCCTTCTCGGCACCTTCCTGCTCACCTGGCTTGCCTATCCGATGCTCGTCGTGCCACTCTTGCTGCCATACTGGAGCGCGGTGGCTCCCCGATCATTGGTGGTCTACGCGACGCTTCTCGGCCGCGCCGTCGCGCTCTCGTCGGGTGTGGCGTGGGGTGGCCTCGCACTGATGGCCGTCGGCTGGCTCCTGTTCGCCTTTCCGCCGCGCTCGCTCCGGCTATCCGTCAACGTCCAGCCGCCGCCCCACATTGAGCAGCCGGAATTCGAGTGTGTACCGATGCGATGAGGATAGAGCGATTGAACCGCGAATACTGCCCAGAGAGCAGTATTCGCGGTTCGTGTATTGAGTTATGCGGGAGGATCTGGGTATGCAAGAAGAGGCAGCGCGACCGACATTTGTCTTTACGGAAGCGCCGGGTGATCCATCGGTCTCGCGCTCGACCTATGAGAATGAGGATGGCATCTTCTTTCTCACAGTCCATGCGCGCGAGACGGCGGAAAATGCGGCGCGCTATCTCGTCAATGTCTTCAACATGGGCGACCCAATGGAAGAGGAGGGCATGGTCTTCATCGCGCCGTGGGCGCAGGTTCTCTGCGCGTTCACGCAGGAGTGGATTGCCGCAGACCCGGCGGTCAACCTCGTCGAGGCGGCGGAAGATGCCGCGATGAACTGGCTCGATGTCGAGGATGTCGAACTCGGCGCGACCCGCCATCTCGTCTTCACCGAAGATCAGCCCGAGGGTGAAGTGCGCGACTGGCCGGGCGCATGAGACACAACGCAGCGAACGAAGAATGACGACGAAGACAGACGCGATCGAGAGAACTGGCGGAAGGGGCGGGATTCGAACCCGCGAGGGTTGTGACACCCTACGCGATTTCCAGTCGCGCGCACTAGGCCAAACTATGCGACCCTTCCTTGCTTCAATTGTCCGGCGCGCCCGACAGAGATGGGCAGTGTGGCGGAGAGGGTGGGATTCGAACCCACGAAGGCTATGACCCCTTACTCGTTTTCGAGACGAGCTCATTCGGCCGCTCTGACACCTCTCCCTCCGGTGACGTCACCATCGTGATGATAGCAAAGCGCGGGCATCTCCGCAATTCGCGCCGATGACGTGTACCGGGAACTGGCGGTACGCGATATGCAACGGGCCTTCAACAGAAACGCGATGCGGCATTGATTGCCCATCCCCGCGCCGGAGGAACCGCGACAATGACCGAACACACACCATACCCGCCGATTGGCGATTATGCGCTGATCGGCGATTGCCATTCCGCTGCCCTCGTCTCCCGCGCGGGTTCGATCGATTGGTGCTGCATGCCCCGCTTCGATTCCGGCAGTTGCTTCGGCAGACTGCTCGACTGGGAACGCGGCGGCTATTGCTCGATCTCCCCGGCAGATGGCGGCCACACGTCGTTCCGCGAGTACCTCGGCGATACGCTTGTCCTCGCGACGACGCTCCGTGCCAGTAGTGGCGAGGCGATTCTGTACGACTGCTTCGTGATGCAGACAGGCGGAAAGTTGGAACCGCAGCTCCAACTGCTGCGGATCGTCGAAGGTATCCGCGGACATGTTGACTTCGATCTGCGCATCTCACCCCGCTTCGACTACGGCGCTCTGGAGCCGTGGATTCGCCACGATGGCATCCGGCTCTACAGCGCCATCGGCGGCAATGACGCCCTCGTCATTCAATCCGACGCCGAACTCTCGTTAGCAGGCCGCCACGACCTGCATGCATCGTTCACCGTCCGCACGGGCGACCGGGTGCGAACCTGGCTGACCTATAACGATCCGGCAAGCCTTGACCGCGATCCGCCGCAGCCAATTGCGGCGACTGAGATTGACGATCGCCTGAAGAAGACCCTTGAATGGTGGCGGCGCTGGTCCGCGCAGGTGACGCTCGATGGTCCCGACGGTTCGAGCATCCTGCGCTCCGCGATCACCTTGAAGGCGATGACGAATGCCCCGACCGGCGCGATTATCGCCGCGCCGACGACATCCCTGCCCGAGTCGCCGGGTGGGGCGCGCAACTGGGATTACCGCTACAGTTGGATTCGCGATTCCAGTTTCAGCGTGCGCTCGCTCACAGACATCGGTTACGAGAGCGAGGCGGACGGCTTTCGTCGCTTCATCCAGCGCGCGGCGGCAGGGAGCGCGGAGAGCCTCCAGATTATGTACGGCGTCGGCGGCGAGCGGCGATTGACCGAACTCACTCTCGATTATCTCAATGGCTACCGGGGCGCGAAACCCGTCCGCATTGGCAACGCCGCATCGAACCAGGTGCAACTCGATGCGTACGGTGAACTGCTCGATCTCACCTGGCGCTGGCATCAGCGGGGCAGTTCGCCGGACGACGACTCATGGCGCTTCATCCTCGACCTCGTGGACGCCGCCGCCATACATTGGCACGACAAAGATCACGGGATGTGGGAATCGCGCGGCGCGCCGCAGCACTTCGTCCAATCCAAGGTGATGTGCTGGGCGGCGCTCGATCGGGGCATCCGATTAGCGGAGGGGTGTCTGCGTCAGGCGCCGTTGCGCCGCTGGAAGAAGGTGCGGAGCGAGATTCGCGCGGCAATCGAAAAAGACGGGTATGACAAAGAGCGGGGCGTCTTTGTCCAGGCGTTCGGGTCGAAGGCGCTCGATAGCGCCCTGCTGCTCATCCCGACCGTGGATTTCGTCGCCTGGGACGACCCACGGATGATCCGCACCACCGATGCGATCCGCGCGAACCTCGACGACCACGGCATGCTGCTGCGTTACAAGGTTGACGAAGCCGACGACGGGTTGCAAGGCCGAGAAGGGACCTTCCTCGCCTGCACATTCTGGCTGGCGGAATGTCTGGCGCATCAGGGTCGCTCCGGTGACGCCCGCGAGGTCTTCGACCGCGTCGCCTCGACCTGCAATGATCTCGGCCTGTTCGCGGAGGAATACGACACGCGCGCGAACGAAATGCTCGGCAACTTCCCGCAGGGGCTAACCCACCTCTCACATATCGCCGCCGCCGTCGCTATCGCCAACGCCCGCCACGAGGATAGTACAGCGACCGAGCGATCCGCCGCCGCAGAGGCGCGCGGATAACTGCTGGTCTTCATCGGTACAACTGATCGGTTTGCGACCGAATCGCCCGAAACAAAACGATCGCCGCAAATGGCGATCCGTTTTCGTTGCTATGATAAGGAGGGAAATGGTACGCCCGACAGGACTCGAACCTGTGGCCTCTTGGTCCGCAATCACCGCGAGGGTCACTATCGCGGCGCGACGCCCGACATCGCGAACCGTCGTTTACCCGCGTACGTATGCGGTATAATGGGCAATAGGGGCGATGCCGGACGATGTGCCGCGATGCCCCGCACATGGGCGCGATTGGCGGCGTCCGCGTCCATTTCGCGTCCATTGCGGAGGGGGCACAAGACGTGACGAGAGTTGACAATAGACGCAGTTCGACCCGCATACCGGCGATGCCGTCATGGGAAGCGACCGCGTGGATTGTGGCAGCGTTAGCATTTGAATATGCGTCTGATCCTTGCTTTGACTACGCGCTCGAAACGCTCATCGCAGGTCATGAGGCAACTGCAAGCCAAGTTGATGTTTCCCGGAGTTACGACTATTTGTACCCAGGGCTGTCCGCTCACTTACCCGATCCGCATCGTGCGTTCGCACATGACTTGACCACTTTCTCAGAGCGGTGGGGACTGGACCGGCTGCCAGACCATCAAGGAACGAACGCCGTGCTGGATTGGTGCTCTTTCCGGTCGCGGAATCACCGCGTCAGAGCGGACTGGTTCATCAGTGGCTTCGGGGCCGGGGGCGGAATGCCGAATATTGGCGAGGTCGTGAAGTGTGAGATGTTTGAAATCGCTGGGCCGGACGGCGAAACCTTTTGGGTCCGCGATGAGGAACGGAAGCTGCTTATCCGTGTCAACATAACCGATGAGTGGCCCATCTACCGTGAGCCACGAGAGGCCGCGAAAAAGCGCCTTCTGGCACGATGCGCAGAGGCGATAGATGCCGAACTGAGCCGGATACGACATGAAGCGGATGCGTTGCGCGATACAAATGGGCAGCCGCTCATCATATTTCCCACGACAAAGCCACAACGCGCCGAGCATCTCAATTGGCTTTATCAGCGTCTAGCGTACCGCCGTCCGTGTCGTGTGATCGCGGACAACGAGACAGACAACAAGTACGTAGATGAGCCAACG
>JALYUS010000782.1 GCA_030853625.1 Chloroflexota bacterium | reverse complement strand
CTGCGTGTGCACATCAACGACGAGTTGGTCAATCTTCCCCACCTCTTCGCCATCCGCGCTCCATACCGTCGCACCCAGTTCGATACTGTGTACCGTTGCACCCATTCGCATACGCATTTTTGGACGTTCCATCTGTTTCTCTACTCCTACGCGGTGCGGTCGGATTCAGCCGACCCCAATCGCGCGATGTGATTCGTGAAGACCGCGTATTCGGGACAGTACGGCCGCCCTTCGGGGTCGGCGGGGAAGGCTGTCACCGTTGGTTGGTGGGGGACGTCGAGGATCGTCGCAACCGCCGTCAGCAGGTCCTGCCAGTCGAACGGCTTCCGCACGATCGGGCAATGCTTCGCGTGCAGCACTGCGGCGTGCTCCGGCAGCACCACCGGCTCCCCGGTGACGATGAGCGCCGGGATCCGCGCGGTCTCGCGGTCGTCCCACAGACGCGTGAGGAATGCCCAGCCATCCTCACGCTTCGCCAACCAGAGGTCGAGAATCACGAGGGCGGGGCGCGCACGCTTCACCAATGCATGCGCGGATACCACGTCGTCCGGACGACAGCGCAGGGTGCGGTAGCCTTCATCGGTGAGCAGCGCGTGCATCAAGGAGAGAAAGGAGGGATCATTATCCAAAACCGCGATCATCGGGGCCGTCATCGCGCCCTCTTCCCGTAACACTGGATGAGACAACATGGGCGAGGAGCGACTGTGGACCACCTTCCCATGGGACGCTTGGTCGTCATCAGCGCTACGCGAACAGCGTAACACATTACGAACAGGTTTACGTCATATCCGACGGAATCTAGAGGAATCTACACATTCAACACTGTTTGAGCATTTTGAGCGCCAAATGACACATTGTGGAGGGAATCGGTGGTATCCTGATCTTGTCAAGTTCTTGACCCCCGCTCGACACTCCCCACATTGTGGTCCGCGCCGCAGGGCGCCGGCAATGCGAGACTCCCCCTGGGTCGCAAGTCCGGTGTCCATCCCTGCGATGTCATCGGACGCATGGAGGCCTTCATGACACCCACCACACAAACGCAACACGACCGATTGGTCAAGCTCGGCGACACCGACCTGACCGTCCACGACCCCGCCGAGGACATCCGCGGGCATACCGTGGCGGATCGCGACGGCAAGAAGATCGGCAAGGTCGACGGCCTGATGATCGACCGCGACGAGCAGAAGGTGCGCTATCTCCAGGTCGAGGCGGGCGGCTTCCTCGGCATCGGCGAGCGGCGCTTTCTCATCCCCGTCGACGCGATCACGCGGATCGGTGACGACACCGTCCAGGTCAACGAGACGCAGGAGCGCATCATTGGGGCGCCCGGATACGATCCGAAGCTCGGCCCCGTGCCCGCCTACTGGGGTACGCTGGGCAGCTACTACGGCTATATGCCCTTCTGGGGGATGGGGTACGGCGGCTACCCGATGTATCCCTACTATGGGATGACGGGTGGCGCTCACGGCCAACCGGAAGCGGCCGACAAGCGGTCCGATCAGGGTGGCAAACCGTAAGCGTCGCCCTCCGGTCGGTGGGGTCGCGAGGGGACATGGGCGCGGATCATCGCGGCATTGCCGCCTACTGATCCATGAGCGATAACTGTCGCTGTCGTACTAGGTTTATCGCCGGTCCTTATCGGGGTCGTCAATCGCGTTCCATGCACTCTTGACGGTTTTGCTGATGAGATTACCGCCTCCGTCCACGCTGCGGTCGCGGTCATTGACGCTCGGTGGGCGCTCCATGCGATCAACTTCCTCAGCATTCGCGAAGGAGTTCACACCCTGCTCACGCACGACGATCTTCTCGACTTTTTCTTCCGCGCTCATCGGCACATCCGGCAGTTCCCGATCCTGCGTGCCGATGCGGTCTTGCGCGTCTTGCTGATGGGACGGTCGCTCCTCAATCGGTTCGTCCGGATCCTCGTGATTGAAGCCGTAACCGACGCCGACGGGGGGATTGCCACTACTCATGCCCATGGGATCGCTCCTTTTCTTCATTGCGGTCGCACTGACCGCTTCCCGTGCTTCGGCAATATCGGTGCCAAACGCGACAAAACGGGATGCCCGCAGGCATCCCGCCCATCATTTCGTGTGACGATTTCCCGATGCGCCAGCGTCAGGACGGACTATCTGCCCGTGGCGCTTGCGGGAGATCGCTCGCAGCATCGGGGTATCCGTCCCCTTCAAGGGCATCATTCATATCGTGGCCAGTGGCAGCGAGTAGCTGTCCCACCTCGCGCACCCACGTCGCATATCCAGCGTAGGAGTGCGGACCGGACGCCCCGGACCGGCACCATGCATGGATGTGGATTGCCGACTACGCCGATGGTCGTGACGCGCACGCTGTGCGCAAGGAGGATTGAATGAACATGTCCACCGATGCGAAGGACAGTGTGGAAGAAAATGAGAAAGCGGGACGACTACCGAGCAGGATGCGCGGACCCTCCGGGATGCCGAGGCGTACTACGCGATCGCGGGCGAACCGGGTGATTTCCCCAAGCCCGCAGCGGAACCGGACAAGAAGGAGCCGCAGCGCGGTCTGCAATCGCCCCGATAAGGTCCACTGCCCCTAGAGAAAGAGGTTCACCATGTTTCGCCATATTCTTGTTCCACTCGACGGCTCGCGGCTCGCGACCACCGCTCTCCCCTACGCCCGCACCCTTGCCCGCGCCGCCGATGCCCGCATCAGCCTCCTCGCCGTCGTCGCATCTCCCCCCGCGCACGCTGGACTGCCGAGCACCGCCGCGCAAGAGGAGGATGAACGTCATGTTACTGAAAGCAGTGCCTACCTTGAGTCCGTCGCGGCCGCCATGCGCGCTGAGGGCCTCGCGGTCACGACGGTCGTCCGTCACGGCAACCCCGCAAGCGAGATCCTCGCCGCGAGTGAGGCCGAGGAATGCTCGCTGATTGTCATCAGTACCCACGGCCGAACGGGACTGGAACGCATACGCATCGGGAGCGTCGCACAACATGTCCTGCGCCACGCCATCATTCCGACCCTGGTGGTGCGACCGGGTGACGACGCAGCCACGGAAGGCGCAGCGACGATCGCAGCGGTCACGGTGACGCTCGACGGTTCGTCACTGGCGGAGGAAACGC